>JAHBTD010000025.1 GCA_019638775.1 Fimbriimonadaceae bacterium
GAAGCAGAGCCAGCGCTCTGCTCTTGCGCCCAGGCGAAGACCTGTTCATCGGCCTTCCCGGGCAATCCCACATCGCCGGTGCGAAAGGCCGTCTTCGTCGGCCGCAACAACTTCAGCCGCGATGCGATAGACTCGGGAACATTTTGAGGGGACAGGATGGTCAGGCGGTCAGGCACGCGGAATGACTTTCGCTTCGTCAATCACCTGACTGGCATACTCAAGCGCGGCAGTGACATCGTGGGTCGTCAGCCCGGGGTAGGCGTCAATAATCCCGGCTATGGTATAGCCACCGGCCACCATGCCGAGGATGTTCGTCACCCTAATGCGGGTGCCCCGAACCGTAGGCTTTCCGCTGCAGATGTTTGGATCGACAACGATACGATCATCCACCACGCTCTCCTCGCCGGCCCGTCAACTGCATCAAACGCTATGCTCATACACCTAGGCTGTCAAGAAAGCCCTCAACGGCATACTGGGAGAGGAACTGCTGCAGGCCAAGAATCGAGAGCACCAAGGCCTAACAAGAGAAGGCCAGGGGTTTGCGCAGGAACACCAATATGAGCCCGCTTGCGCTGGCTTGCTTTCAGTCCAGAATGAAGGAGACGTGGAGCCGGCGAGTGGAATCGAACCACCGACCTGCGGTTTACGAAACAGGCCAGGACAATTTTTGAAATGCTCGGTGTATCAAATGGTTTCCCCGTTTTAACTGCGAAAACAGGTACTTGCGTGCATTCTATTGATTCGATGGATTCGAGGGGTACAGGTGGGTTTTGAAACTTTTTAGCACAAATTTAGCACAAGTTTGATGAAGGTCTTTGGCTCGGACACAGTGGGATTCGCGATTCACAAACTCTCTAGCGCCCATCATACTGGGTGACTGCTGCAGTTCCCTCATGTTTTCGCAGAGCTACCTCCGCGACGCAAAGAATCAAAGAATAGTGGGTAGCTTCGCAGCCACGATGCTTCTCAGTACCTTCCTTGAATACTGTCGGCCTCCAGACTAAAGTATCCGCCGCTGCATTTCCCAACCACTAACCATTACTTCCCCGCATTAAGTAGAGGAGGCTACCGTGGCAGAACGGCGTGACACATTGCACATTGCTCTCTTGATGATTTTGGGATACGCAAGCATCTCGCCACTTCCCCTATGGGCTGAAAGTCAGAGCAACCCCGCCTTATCCGCTCCTCCAGCTGAGAGTCATGACCAGGCCGAGATTCGGAAGGAGTTTTTGGCTAAGGTTGCTGAAGCAAGTTCTATAGCGAGAAAGAAGGAGGCTTTGATAGAAGCCTACACGCAAGAGGCGTATCTTCGGAACAAATTGCAGGACCACCTAGAAAAATTGGAATCGCAAACCACATCACTGCGATCAGCGGCAGTCTCCCCTAGTCCAGGTCAGCGCTATCAGCTACAAATCTTTCTTACTAGAACGCGTGAGTTTCAATATAGGTTAACCCAAAATCACTTTTTGATGGATACTCTCGTCGCGGAATACGATGTATTGTCACGGATGGAAGAGCTTGAGGGCAGCTATAGATCCAAAGGAATAACCAAAGCTGACTTTGCAGTCGAAGATCGGAACCTGAGGGAACAATTAGCTCATATCCATGCTGACCGCCAAATGAATTATTTTAGAGAAGATCTGGTGGTTGAGCTTGTTGAGATTGAAAGGCAGATCTTGAGCATGAGCGAAAGCCTACGTTCGAGTTCCGCACGATAGGAAACACGTCTGGAACTGCTGGCTAAAAAATAAGGACGTGTTGTATTGAAGACCAATGAGCGGGATGTGCGCATGAAAAAGATCACCACTAGTAGGCCTTCGGACAGGCAGGATTTATCGCTTCTAAAGTGCTTCGTTACTTTATTTGCTGGTGCGATATGGGTTTTCGCTCTATCGGTCGCTACCGAAGAAACTTCCTCTGCTGTTGAGGGATCCTTAGAGCAGGGGGCACCGTGTAGCGTTGCCGATCTGCTCCCTCTTTTAGCAAGAGTTCAAGACCCGGAGCCGGTACAAAAGCTCCGGTATTTGGCCCAGGTCCAGACTCGAATCAGAGGATTTTGGTCGGGGGCACCCTTCGGCAAGAACAGCCCAGTGAGGCCAGTTGAACTATTATTCCGCCTTAATCGAGATGGTCGCATAGACAAGATTGCAATCACAAAATCTTCTGGGGACGATTATTACGATATGGCTGCCCTGAGAACCGTGCAGAGCGCTATACCTCTACCCCCTATGCCGCCTGATATGTCTGAAGACTATCTTAATTATGGGTTAACATTTTCTCCGGGCGAAGAAAGAACTCTTCCAAGCGAATTTCGAGAGATTCTTTTAGACAATCAAAAGCGCCGTGAAAGAGATCGTATCGCCGCGGACATCAGGCTTTCGACAAACCCTCGAAACAATGCCTGCCGAAATCATCTGGAGGCCTCGTTCTTGATCGTTCAAGACATCCCAGACACCCAAGAAGAGCTGGATACGCTTCACCAGCTGCTGAGAGACCTACCAGCGGCAGACGAGCGAATGGCGGCCTTCGAAGTGTGGGACCTTCAGCCCATGGCCCAGCACCTTTACCAGAGGATCATCAATAAAGAGGAGCAGATTAAGAAAAGACTGGCTGGCGTCAATCGAATGCAACAATTTGAAGTTGCGTGTGAGCAGATAATAAGTGGGGCCAAGTTTCCCTTGCACTTGCGGAATGAATCCGTCAGTTCGACTCGGCACGAGACTAAAACTCTTGGACGTACATATTGCACAGCTGTTGATGGAGGGGGAACGGTTGATTTTCGCATCACCGACGATAAGTCCTCCGTCGCAAGCCTTTCGGTGAAGACAATCAAACGCAGTTTTGTCGTAATTTTTAAGAAGAAGATGAACGAGGATTTGACTGAAGCATGGGTTCCTGTCGAGGTTCAAACACCCTCGGACAGGAAGTTAATAGACGGTGAATCTAGCACCTCCTTTATGGATCGATTGCCAGAGCTGGTTAGCAATAAATAGCTTCTCTAGTTCATATAGCACCCTGACGAATCAGGACAGGAAAATTCTGAAACGCTCGGTGTATCAAGCGGCTTCCCCATTTTTTGCAAAAACAGGCACTTGCAAGCATTCCATTGTTTCGATCGATTCGAGGTGTATAGGCAGGTTTTGAAAATTTTTAGCACAAATTTAGCATACCGACATGGAGTGGGGTAACCGTAGGCATCCCACATCTACTGCCGAACATACTGCCTCCGAAATTCATCATCGATCTAGACACAAGCGGCCATCGCGGCCGCTCAACCCGCGCTCGGAGCGTAAGCTCCCCCGTCAAGGCGACACTGCCAATGGAGAACTTCGGGCTTCAAGATTGGCTCGATACGTGGCTGGCGGCAGGCCGGCCAACGCGTCATGGGGCCGCTCCTCATTGTAACTCTGTAACCATTCCTCGGTGATCTCCCGCACCTGTTCGAGTGATTCGAACACATAGGCATTGAGCACTTCGGTGCGATAGGTGCGGTTGAATCGCTCGATGAACGCGTTCTGATCCGGCTTCCCGGGCTGGATGTACCACAGTGCGATCCCGCGTTCTGCGCACCAGGTCATGAAACGCTCGGCAATGAGTTCCGGACCATTGTCCAGCCGAATCGCCTGCGGTCGTCCACGCCAGGCCACCACTTGCTCCAAGACGCGAATCACGCGTTCGGCCGGGAGCGACGTATCAACCTCGATCGCCAAGCCTTCCCGCACGCCCTCATCGAGCACGTTGAGGGTACGGAACCGGCGACCGCCGTAGAGCGTGTCGCTCATAAAGTCTACGGCCCACGTGGCATTCGGCTGGGGCACGACGACCAACGGTTGGCGCAGCCGAACTGGCAGCCGCTTCTTGGTCCGTCGGGGCAAATTTAGCCGCAACTGACAGTACACCCGCCAGAGGCGCTTATGGTTCCACGGATGGCCGAGGTTCCGCAGCCGATCGCAACACTTCCAGACCCCCCACCGACTCTTGGCCGCCACGAGCGTGGTCAACGCCGCGATCACCGACGCATCCCGACGGGCCCAATCCACGAGCGGCCGATAGTACGTGGCCCGATGCAATCCCACTGCCCGACAGGCCCGCTGAACCGGAAGGCCGTTCACCGTCACGAGATGCGTGACGACCTCCCGCCGTTCAGCAGGCCCTAGAGCTTTTTTGCGATGACATCCTTCAGGGCCAGATTCTCCAACGACAGATCGGCATACATCCGTTTGAGCCGACTGTTCTCGTGCTCCAGCTCTTTGAGGCGCTTCACATCCGACGCCTCCAGCCCCCCGTATTTGGCCTTCCACTTGTAGTAGGTGGCGGAGCTGATGCCGTAGTGCCGCCAGATCTCATTGACCGGCCGGCCAGCATCCGCTTCTTTCAGGATCGACACAATCTGCGTTTCGGTGAACTTCGACTGACGCATGGAAACCTCCTGGCTAGGGTGACGATTGTGCCAGAAAGTTCTCCTTATTAAGTGTCGTGGTTTACGGGGAGCTTACGGGAGCACCAGCCATTTATGATACCGCAGCGGCCATTTAAGAAATGGATGAGACCATTTAGTTTGTATGCGTCAATGCCATGGCGGCGATCAACCCTTTGAGCTAAAATTCGACTCTTCGTATTCTTTGTTGAAAAAGTCGGCATGAAAGTTTTGGCCCAACCGCAGGTCTGGGTGGCATTGCAGGACGCGAGAACCCGCTGGGAATCGGTGGGTGGTGAGCATCCGCACGTGATCAACCGGCCCTCACAAGAATGACTTGAATAGGGACACGCATGCTCGAGAACATTTCCGACGGAACGTTTTTCCATCTGAATTCGAACGCCAACGGTTCTCTACATTCTCCCATGATGGTCGGCGACATCGTTCAAGTGGGCAGTAAGTCGAATCCCTTCTTCGCATTCTTGGAAAATCTCTCCTTGACATATCAAGTGACCAATAGTGAGCGAGGCACTGTTGAGAACATACCAGCTTTAACGTTTTTGCGACGCGTTGAGGGGAAAAACATAACTACATCCGCTTTACCCGCCATAGCCTTCCACACCGCTAAATGTTTTCTTCACCTCGCTCGCGAAATGTATTGGGAGAAGGTGAGGCACGAAGAATTTCCGGAGGCACCGTCACGGCAGCGAGGTATCTGGTTAGTGAGGACCTATGAGGATGCGAAAAGGTGGGCGAACCATATGGGATGGCACCCTGCAGTATTTCGCATTGTGAGAGTGACGGCGTCAGGTCGTGCGCTAAATACCGACGGAAACCGTATACCCGACAACTGTGAACCTCTGGCTATATGGCATGAGAAGGCTCAGGCGTATTGGATGGGAAAGGACTCGGATCAACCACTCCCGGAAGTACTCTTTGAGGGCACCCTGCGAGTGGAGGAGATCATGCCGTTCAGAGATACCGGCAGTGACATTAGTGGGGCGGGAATATCCGCAAAACCGAATCCTGAGGCCATACTAGAATAGACGAGAAGTCGGCAGAGGGAGTGGATCGTGGAGTAGTATCGATACTCCGGCGAGTCAATCTATGGTTAAACTTGACCTGATACTTTGCAAGATGCATTACGAAGGAATTAATGTTTCCAGAGGTCTGGACTCCCCTGATTTATGAATCATGGCGTGACAATTAGCGCACACTACAGCGAGATCAGCCAGGTTCGAACTACTTCCCTTGTCTGGCATTGAGCCCAATGGCTTAAGATGGTGAACATGCGCATAACCCATTCCCAACTCACCGTAGCGCTTACTGAAATCGAAGCCACAGCGGGGAACTTCGCATTTCAACTTACCTTTGTTCAAACTCAAGACTTGACGGATTTTGGCGCGTCTTAAACGATGCTCACGTGATCGATGTACAACAAAGCGGCGCTTCAGAACCCCTTCGAACCCATCGAAGTCAGAATCCGTCTCTATAATATCTTTTTTCTTCCTCACCTGTAACCGTGACAGATTCGTCAATAGCTGGTTAAATTCTTTGCGTAATAAGGGATACTCCTTGCCCTTAGTGTCTCTTCTCCATGCCCAACGACGTAAACCCTGGCCACTAGGCCAGTGGCCTAGCGTCGTACGACGCTGTGATGGAATTAGAATTGCCTTATTGCACACAGCTACCGCCCAATCATCATCCATCTCAACTCGTGCATCGACATAAATCCCAACAATCTTAAGCTGATTGCTCTTCCTGTTACGTGCAACAAAAACAACATTCAGTCGTTTACCACCTAATTCACCGCGACCGATTCCGCAACGGTAAAGTCCGTCTTTATCAGGATGGAATGCGGAGGCCTCAGAAATAACTGCTGACGGTCTCTTGAAGTACGAAAAATCCCCTTCAATAGGTTCGGTACCGTCATAACGTTCTGCCCATCCAATGTAAACGAACAGGATCGATAATTCGACTTGCTTGAGCCTCATTCCATGCACCATTGATGACCTACTTCGATGTTAGAGGAGGACAAATATGCATCCCTCGATCGGATTAGTACGCATTTTTAGGATATTACGAACTTATTCTCCTGATATTTCCGCGTCGGTTTTCATTTCACACGCTTTTAGCCATGCGCTAACAATCTCTCGGGCCGCAAGGGAATCACCAGACCAATCAAAGGTCTGTATACATTTTTGAATATTTTCGGTTGGCACAAAATTGACAATCCCTTCTAAACTGGTTTTTCTGACCTCCCCGCGATGACTCGTCACCCATGAACTAATAAATGCTCGAAGTATATTAAATAGCCCATTTTTTTCAGACATTGTCCTTTCCATCCACGCCTTAGAGTCGTCGGGGTCAATCCTATACCAGTCAAAAAGTATCCAGGTCATCCTAGGATGGTTAAGTAATTTGCCGGACTTTGCGACCTCGCAAATTTTCTCCAAACATATACTTTGTATTTCAGATGCGAATTCACGAATGCCTGCTGCTGAGGAACTCAACCCTCTGGCGATGTGAAAAGAAAAGAAAGCAAGAGGCAGAATAATTCCATTCGTTTTCTTGTAAGCGTCCAGGATGGCAGCATCACTATTGTAGGCTGTCATTATTGAATTGAGGAGTTTTGCTGCTCTCCTTTCAGGCGATGCGATTCTGTAGTTTGTTTGCACTTCTGAAAGTAGTTCGCCGAGATCAAAGAGCGCTGTTATAAATTTCCCAACTTTAGCCTTTTCCAGATACTGTAAATTTGCCTCCAGTCGATCGAACAATATGTCAAAGAGACCTTTATCTATATATGCTTTGAACATGTTGACCAAAAGATCCTCATCGCCTGCTTGTCGGTACAGCGCACTTATCTCTGCCTGCGGTATATCAGTACTCGGTATATCAAAGTAAAAGTATCGATCGAAAATAACCGGATCGCATATCCTTAGATTTTGCAATATGGACTCGCGAGTTTCGTTTGTGTAGGTAAAATCAAACTTATTTACGCTAAGGATAGGGAACAACCCTCTCAGCATACCCTCTACATGGCCACGGTTTTCTGGTCTGCTAGCACCTGAGATCTGACCGAGAAGCAACTCAGTCTTTTCAACTCGGCCATCTTCACCTGAAGTACTTTCAACGTCCTTGGTCACGAGTTCCTTTGCAGCATGAAGCGCGTGATAAACTCCTGGTTCGAATACCGCAAAGATTTGAACGGCAATTAAATCAACAGGGTTGATTTCGGCGATCTCGGCATTTCTAAACATACTCATATAAAAGGCTAAGTTCGAAATTAGCTTATTGATCTCGCGCACACTTCCAAAAAAATACTTCGCGCCATCAAGGAAAATGCCATCCCACCGTGGGTATTGCGCTTGAAATAGTTCATCAAGTGAGTTTTTCTTAACCAGATCCCAAAGCTCTAACTCCAGAAGCTCTTTCAGCTTGCTCGGCTCAACCTTGGGCACTTCAAAGCCAACTTGCACTATCTTCTCCATATAGGCGCGTCCGCCTTCAAGAGATGATTCGACATAATCCCTGTGAAAAAGCATCAAGTATGTCACGTTAGGAAAGTCGCCGTTTGCCTTAACAAGTCGAAACAAAAGTCGTATTTCATCAGGAATCAAGCGGTCGATATCGTCAAGGACGATCAGGAGCGGCTTTTTAATCGCTAGAAGGCTGGCAGCAAGTTCGGCCTTCTGAACTTGTAACGGTTTATCTGGTTCGGAAGAGGCCTTCTCTAAACCCTCAGCACCTTCTTTGGCTAAATCAATTGCTTCTTGGAATGGCCTCAATACAGGCTCTGCTGGTATCCCCCAAAATGGAGCTACAAACCTCACCCCCTTGAGAACCGTACTTCCCAACGTGAGTGCCATAGCATAGTTTTTGAACAAGGAAACTCGCTTTTTCCCTTCCGCAGATGAGTCAGCTTCACCTAAAGCTAGCGCAACCTCCGAAAAAAATCCCATCGTCAGCTGCTCTTGTCCAGACCATTGCCATGGGTTGAATTCAACGACAATGGGGCATGTGGCTTTCTTCTTGCTAAGTGAATCTAGAATCATATTCTTGATCGAAGTCTTTCCGCTTCCCCATTGACCATACAAAGCTATGCACAAACTATCATCGCCTTTCCGGCCTTTTATAGCAGCGGCCATAGACTCGGCGAACCCCTTCCTGCTCAACTTGTCTTCACGCAGTCTACGTATGGCCTGATCGCCTGAAAAGATGCTTTTTCGACTAACAGCAGATGACTTTGACATTTTCATTCCTCTATCAACGCAGGACACCCCGAAATGACATTCCTACTAGTGCTGCTACAACGATTACGCTAACTGGGCTCACGTTCCGAAAGAAGTCTAAGTGGATCAACGTCTCAATATTTTCTGCTCCACGTAAAAAGAAAACAAACCGCAATAGGCATCACTAATTACGGGTATGAAACTCCGGTGTATTAAGGATATGTCTAAGCATAACTTCGCTCTTCCCTAACACTTCTACCAATCGAAGTAAAAATGTTAGCAATAGATTGAGACCAACATATAATTCAGCAGCAAGCTTGTATATTTCCATCGGATCGATGTTTTCAATCACTTCCATTTGTTTCCCGGCGTCGCGGTCCCTGTGCGCCCCTGCAAACGACCGTAGTTGCTTTAACAGTCTATGATTAGATCGCAAAAATGTATTAAGTTTGCCGCTTATGACCTTCAATTCTTCATCAGCGTTATTCCATACAGGTAATGCTTGCAGAGTTGTACGGAACTCTTTTCCAAGCAGTTGAGGCAAATCTTCGGCGGATTCGTAGAGAATCACGGCAAGCTGTCTGGCCGTAAATCTCTTCTCCCAGGTTCGGTAGGCCACTGCGTAATGCCTGCTAATAACGGCGATATCATAATCGAGAACGAACACATACAAACTTACGTTATAAATTCGTTCGTAGTGAAGTAGCCCTCGCTCTTTTGCCTCTTTATGTTTTGAGTGGATCATGGAGATGACCTTCTCTCTCGAGGGCAATCTCTTTCTTTCCTCTCTGCGCATCCGTCTGAGTTTCCACCACATCACAGACCTGACCACTACTTCACCCAACCTCGATACAAGAGGACCAAATTTGTCTAATTCCTCCGGTGTCATCGAGCCTAAATTCTTCGGCATTACTTTGACTCCATCAGTTAGCCTCTAAACATTCTTGGAAGTATTCAGCAAGGATAATGGGAGAGGGCAAAACATTGTATCCGAGAATCGTATGAGATGCCTGCACGGCAACCCAGACAAGATAGCTTCTTACCGTTTGGCCCAAGTGCCAAAAGGCAAATCAACCCGCATCCCGCTATAGCTACCCTCGCCACCACGCCATTGACCCTCACTAGATTTGTAGTATACTATGTACTACATTCACATAAGGGAGGATCCTATGACAGACGAAGCAAAGACAGAGACACTTCAATTCAAAGTCACCGAACAAGAACGCAAGCTCATTGAGAAGTGCGCTCAAGACGAAAGCACGACCGTCTCCAAATACGTGCGTGGCGCCGTGCTCATGAGCCTGGTAATGGATGGGAAGGCTGAGGCCATCAAGATTGTGGCCCGAGAGGTCGGAGAGAAAGCCTTTGGGGTCGTCCGACAGAAGCTTGTTCGACCGACACAGGAAGGACGCTAATAACAGTGCTAACCGTCTCCCCATTAATGGACAAAGCCGGTCCGCGCCGCATGCCGCCAGGCTGCGGGGCGGAGCGGAATGGCCCCCGTCTTGGTAACACGGGGGCGCTACCTACAGCGCTCAGTACAGGAGTTCGATAGGTTCCATGGATTCTGGCTTCACCCTCACGATTGATTGGCTGGCCTTTACCGTCCTAGCCAGTAACCCCCAAGAGACCATGCGGGTATTGGGTGGAGACTGGAGTAAGGCTAAAGGTGGCTTCCGAGGCTATCCCTTGTCCTGGATGCGGGTGGACGGCCTGCGCGGAGTCGGCAAACTGGGTACGAATGCCCCTCGTCGTCCGAACGAAATCCATGTGGATCTGTCGGGCGGCCTGGCGTCCGCCCTGACACTGGATCAAATCCGCAGCCTGCTCCAGTGGGTGCATAAGCAGCAAGGACATGTGACGCGGATCGACTGTGCCCTGGATGACCGAGCGGGCACGGTGCCGGTCCCGACCATTCGAGAAGCCGTCGCTGCCGGTCAGTGTGTGACTCGGGCGGCTCAGGTCCGGCATATCGTCTCGAACCTGACGCATGGGACCGGAGCGACGACGGGCGAGACGATGTACTTCGGCAGTCCGCAGAGTCAGACCTTGCTGCGGATTTATGACAAACGGCTCGAACTTCAGAGCAAAGGACAAGAAAACTGGCAGGAGTATGGGACTCGATGGGAATTAGAGCTCAAGAAGGACCGGGCCGAGCAGTGTGCCCGAGCATTGGCCACGTTAGACGAAGCCGATTGGAAGGAGTTGGTAGTCGGCCTCCTGCGATCGTATGTGGACTTCCGGCAGATCCCGAAAGATGCCGAGGATGAAGAACGGTACCGGGCTCCCGTGTTGGAGTGGTACGCCCTCCTGACGGAGGGATTTCAGAAGGGGCGATTGGCCCAGGAACAGCAGGTGCAGACCCTGCAGAACGTAAAACGATGGGTGAGTGACACCCTGACGCCGATGTTGGCGGTCATTTGTGCCACCCCTGGAGGGGAAGAATGGCTACTGAACGAAATTGTCAGGGGCATCTCCAGGTGGAAGGACCGACACCGGAGCTTGCTCAAACAGCCCAATCGGTTTCACACATCGTCTGCCGGCGACCACGCGGGCAGTCCATGGTAGGGGGACTGGGGGTGTCGAGAGACTCCCCCGGTGTATCTGCATATGCTCACCGTCAAAGAGCTCTCGGCCTGGCTCAACATCAAACAATCCACACTCTATCTCTGGGTTTCCCAAAATAGGATTCCTTGTCGTCGCATTCATGGCCTCGTCCGCTTTGAACCTGAGGCCATCCAGGCATGGCTGAACGGCTTCGCTGCCACACCCACTCACAGGCCTCCTTGCGTGTCCCGGCGTAAAGCTGGTGACGTAGACCACCTCATTGAAGCGGCTAAACGTGCCGTCTATACTTCCCGCCACGGGGAAACCAGACCAACAGCGAGCCCTCTTGGAAAGGAGAACGATAATGGGGCTCGTTAAGCGAGGGAATATTTGGTGGATGAATATTGTGTTTCAAGGGAAACGAATTCGCCGGTCTACAGGGTCATCGAATCGAGCCTTAGCGGACGCCATCATGGCGAAAGTCAAAGTGCAATTGATCGAGGGGCAGTATTTCGACCGGGCGGAGGAACAATCTCGGACCTTCGCGGAATTGATGGATCGTTTTGAGCGAGAACATCTCGTGAAATTGGCCAGCCGACAAACCGGGCAAGCCTTCCTGAAGCGTTTCCGGGCCTTCTTCGGAGACCGGACGCTTGGCGAGATTACCCCCAAGCTGATCGTGGAATACAAAAGTCGACGATACGCCACTGGGGTGAAACCGGCCTCGATCAATCGGGAGCTGACCTGTCTCAGAAAGGCCTTCAGCCTGGCGAAGCGAGAGTGGGAATGGTGCCGAGACAATCCCGTCAGTCGCGTGTCTCTGGAAAAGGGCGCGACGAAACGAGATCGGTGGCTGATGGAGGATGAGGAGGCGCGCTTGCTGGATGCCTGTCCGTTGTGGCTACGCGAGCTCGTGGTGTTCGCGCTGCATAGCGGGATGCGGTTGGGCGAGATCTTGTCACTGACCTGGAACGGCGTGGATCTGTTTCGGAAAACTGCGACCGTGTTTGAGTCCAAAAACGGGGAGCGGCGGACAGTGCCATTAAATCAGACAGTCATGGCGCTCCTGACGGAGAAGGCCAAGGTGCGGCATATCAAAACCGCGCTGGTCTTTCCCAGTCTCGCCGGGACACGGTTAGATCCCAACCATTTGCGACGGGCGTTGCGGCCTGCGATGGCAAAAGCAGGGGTTGTGAACTGCCATTTCCATGACCTCCGCCACACCTTTGCGACGCGGCTGGTCCAGGCGGGAGTGGATCTCTATAAGGTGCAACGGCTCCTTGGGCACAAGTCGCCGTTAATGACGCAACGCTATGCGCATCATTACCCGGAAAGCCTGCGAGATGGAGTGGAGATTC
>JAHBTD010000026.1 GCA_019638775.1 Fimbriimonadaceae bacterium
GATGATGCTCGTCAGCACCACCATCAATTGTTGGTGGGCGCTTAAGTCCAGCCCGATCATTTGCGCGATGAACAGGGCCGCCATGGCCTCGTAGAGGGCGGTGCCGTCATTGTTAAAATTCGCCCCGACCAATGCGCCCATGCTGGCGGACTGGTCGCGCAGGCCTATGCGGTCCTTCAGTGCCGCGTAGGTCACCGGCATCGTGGCCGTCGAACTCGCCGTGGAGAACGCCATGACCAGCGCGTCGCGTCCGCCGCGAATCACGTCAAGCGGACGCACCCATGATCCAAACCGGATGCGGATCAGATAATAGGCGGCCTGGATCGCGAGCGCGAGCAGCACGCTGAGGACAAAGATGCTCAGCGCTTGAAACTGCGCGAAGCCTTCCGTGCCTACGATGCTCGCCACGATGCCGAAAACGGCCAGAGGCACCACGGTGATGATCCAGTGCAAAATCTTAATCAGCGACTCCAGAATCAGTTCGACCAGGTGCTCGACCGTTCCGAGGGGACGATGACGTTCCTTGCGCAGGGCCATGCCGAAGGCCACGGCGACGAAGATGACCCCGATCACTTTCCCGTCGTCACCCAGAGGTCCAAGTAGGCTCTTAGGCACATTCTCGATAAATGCCGTGAGCGGATTTGCCGTCTGCGTGGTTTCAACGGCGGGCTCTGAGGGCGCGAGCCCCGCACCTCGTCCTGGTTGGATGACGTTGGCAACGGTCAGTCCAACGGTGATCGCCACCAAAGTGTTCATCAGCAGCAATCGTGGCAGGCGTGCGGCCAGTGGCCCGCCGAGATGTGTCGTCATGAAGGTGTGCACAATCGCGGCAAGAATCAGCGGAGGCGCGAGCGCGCCGAGGAGGCGAAGCACCAACTTGCCGGGCGTTGCCAGCAAGGCAGCCTGGCTGCCCAACGCAAGGCCTGCCGCGACGCCCAGTACCACGCCGATGACGATGCGTCCATACAGCGGGATCTGCTGCCATCGTGCAACCAGGCCCGTGTGAGGGGTGACGATGGCCGAGCTTTCCAAAGTATTATCGTCCACGAGCTAGTGCTCCGAGGTCGTTCTGATTCTCAGGGAACGAGCAGCCGTGCTGTTGAAAGCAGCTCAGCGGTCGCCTTGTCACTGGTGGCGGATAGTAGCAGATCTGATTCCGCGGAGGGGAAATGGATGGCGTGGCGCTAGAGCGTTCACCTCGCACCGCAGTTGTTGCTGTGCGGGATGAGTGCCGATTCAGGAAAACGACGTGATCCGCGTATTCGAGCAGATGAGACGATGCGGTTATTGAACAGGGGCTGGCGAGTGGCTGGAGGAAACGAATGAACGGCGACAGTCAGTCGGGTTGCAGCCGTCTGTCAGCGTGTGGTGGGAGGCCGGCGGAGGCGGCACACTCGCCGGCTCGCAGGAGTCAGGCGACGTCGGGATAGAGATAGTCGGCCCCGACGGGGAGCTTGCTGAGCCATTGCGTGAAGCGCGAGACCTCTTCCCCGCGAAAAATGCATCCGTGCTGAGGAAGAAGCGCCGTGATCGGCAGTGGCGCGAGTCGTTTGTTCATCCCGGCGACCGCTCGATTGCTGGACATATAGCGCTGATGAAATCCCTGCATGGCTTGGGTATGCACGGTCCAATCATCGATCACAAGTCTGAAGGTGTCGTCCTTGTACATGGCTGTTCCGACATCTCCTGAAAAGAGGAACCCGCTGACGGTATCGTGCACAAGAATATTACCGGGGGAGTGGAGAAACGGCGCGGAGATACAATCGAGTCGGCCGCCGTCTTTCAATGATATCGACGAGGCCCTCGTCGGGTACTTTGACGAAATTGAGATTGTGGGCCTTTCCGCTCAGATCCCTGGTTTCATAATGCAGCATGAATCGAGTCCAGAGGCTCGACACGACCAGCTTGATGTCGTCATTCCACTTGGTCCAACTCGGAAATGAGGCACAGATATCGGGGTCTTGATGGCTGAAGAACAGGTGGGTGATGCTCATCGGGCTGAGGAGGAGACACACTTTCTTGAACACAAGTGGGAACCGGTCGAACCCGCCCGGTTCAAGCAGATAGCCTTCGTGTCCGTCGATAATCAGATAGGTGTTGCACTCGATCTCGTCTCCGCCGGTGTGGGTGCCGATCCAATAGACCTTGTGGTCGCCCTTTTCGAAAAGCAGAATCGCGTCGTCGGGGTTGATCGAATCATTCTGTAAATTGCTCAGCGGAACAGACACCATGGCAACCTCCATCTGACAGGTCACTGAACGGCCCGGCCTCCGCACCACTCAGTTAAATTATAGAAGAACATCTCCCGAGCACAAACTGAATACGCGCATTGGGGGAGACTGAGGGGAATCCCGATGTCTGGCACCATCCACCGGCCTCGTTTCCGGTATCGCGATTCGGCTGATTCGACTTCGATCATGGCGTCTGCATGCGGCGCGATAGCAACACACATGGGTTTCCGCACGCATGGCGATGATGGAGAATGGAACGGTATGCCGAGGCTCTTTGCGCCTGGGAAGTGAGGTCAGTCAGTAGCGAGTGCCGCAGGATCACGCCGGTTGACTCGCAACCGTTGCGGGATCAAGATGCCGCCCGCGAGGTCGTGATGCGACGTGTTGCCTCTCTCCTGCATGTGCCTGAAGGGCTGTGGATCGCGATCAGCCTTCTGGCCTTTCTCTTCGCGACGAGGAATGAACCTTCGACTGCGGCGGGGAATGATGTCCTTGAAACCCTCTGGCTCGCGATTCCGTTATCGGGATTCCTCTCACATTTCTGACGGCCTATCTGCCGGGAGGTGGTGGCTGGTGGTGGCTCCTGCGCGTGGTCGTGATCTCCGCTGTCGTCGTGCTGGTGGCGTCGTTCATCGTGGCGAGCGGGCTGGACTATCACGATTCCCGAAACTCTGGCTTACTCGGCGCGCCATTTTGTAGCCGTACACTCGGGCTCTTGCTGCTGGTGCCGCTCACGGCTCTCGCTGCTGTGCTGATCTGGAAAAGGAGTCGGGCAGACATGAGATGAGGTCGCAATGCATTAGTTTTTGCACCGGGATGAATGGGGAGCCGTGTAGCTCGCCAGCGGCGCGAGCGGCGGCTTAGCCTGAAAGAGGCCGTTCATTCACCCTTTGAAACTACTTCCTTAGGCCACAAATGGATCCGCTCCGCTTCCACTTGGCTTTTATCCGCGGAACGGACATCCAAAACCAAGTAGGTGGCCTTCACGCCTCAGGGTAGGTGGTACTGAATTCTCGACAAACATAACCAGCGAGATAGTTGCTTCCATCAGATCTTTGATGGGCCCAAGAATCGAAAATGAATGTACCTAGGGAATCTCCTAGTATGGGCAAGCGGATGCAGATTGTGGTTGATTTCATCTGTCGCAAGGCGTAGGAGAAGGCGCCATTTAATGAAGTCGTGCACGGCGTGCTTATTTCCTTTTTTTGTTATGAGGCTGCTCGAGGGGACTGAGTACGATCGGTCCAGATCCCAAGGAAACATAGTGCCTCTTCCGCGTACTATCAATCGCACAGAGTGAGTGAGGTGCGGTCTCAATTCTCCCCGATACATATGGCCAGCTCGATGTGAGGAGGACTCCTGAGTAAATAGTTTTGGCCCATTTTCTCTCGAAAGGAACTCCCAAAAGTGAACCTGCAGTCGTTCCTGGCTACCGAATCAGCCGCTTTAATCGTCACTGGCGTGGTGCTCCTCATCCTCATTGCCAGCTTCCTCGTGTTGTTCCTTATACCTGGCCTACTTCATTGGATTAGGCTACGTAGAATGCAGACTTCGATAGACAGGTTCGAGACGAAGGACTATGTCGCAGAATTCAAGAGGATTTTTGCCGATGATAGCCGTCTCGCTCACTTGTGGAAGGAATACCAAGAGTCTTTGCATTTCCAGCACGAGGAGCGAGACGGGCAGATGCTTATAAAGGCCGTTCGTGCGACGGTCCCTGCCGAGATGTATTTCAGTAACCAAGCCGTTGTCGACAGCCGACTCGCAACCGAGTTTTTCAAGCACCTACCCGGGATCTTCACCGGCCTTGGCATTATCGGTACCTTCAGTGGCCTCATTGATGGCCTGGGGGCATTTCAGGTGAGCGAAAACGCTGTTACGGCAAGAACAAGCCTCGAATCGCTCATGCATTCCGTCAGTGAGGCTTTCCGCGTCTCAGCGTCAGCTATCGCTGCGGCGATGGTCGTAACCCTTATTGAGAAACGCTTGTTGGCCTCGCTCTACCGACGCAC
Organism: Fimbriimonadaceae bacterium; assembly: GCA_019638775.1. Classification (NCBI taxonomy): domain Bacteria; kingdom Bacillati; phylum Armatimonadota; class Fimbriimonadia; order Fimbriimonadales; family Fimbriimonadaceae; species Fimbriimonadaceae bacterium. Next base: position 4,244 of record JAHBTD010000026.1, read on the forward strand.
CGAGGCAATTTCCCATGCTATCGACGCTTGCTTTGAAGCGGGCGCAGGCGAGGAATATTTGTCGCGGCTCGTTAAGGCATCAGAGGAGTCGGCAAGTCAGTCGCGAATATTAAAGGATGCTCTCGTCAAAGAGTTAGGAGAACTGCTCCGGGAACTGACAAGCACCCAGATAGCCGCGGCCAAGGATCAACAGGCACACGTTGTTGAACGACTCGTGCAAGCTTCAAAGGAACAGGCTGAAGCTGTACGCGAAGACAATCAAGCTCTAGGGAAGTTCATTGCCGAAAGTATCCAGCAGAGTCTGAAGGGACCGTTAGACGAAATTGCAAGCACTGTGAAGGTTGCCAGCGGGGACCAAAGTGCTACGGCTGCCCGGATGCTGCAGGACGTTATGACGAGCTTCAGCCAGCGACTAAATGATCTCTTCGGTGGACAGATCTCGGGACTCAACGAGCTCAATCAGCAAACTGCCAGAAGTATCCAAGAAGCAGTTGGCACCTTACAGACACTTGTAGCGAATATCGAAACCTCGAGCGAGCGCTCTACCGCCGCTATGGCTCAACGTATGGCCGACGCCGTTGAAAAATTGGAATCGCGTCAAGATGCAATGAACTCGCAGTCGGTTGCGTTTGTCGAGCAGCTTCGCAGGATTGCTGTAAGCACGCAATCAGAGACCAACCAGAAACTCCAGGTGATGCTTGAATCCATCGGTGCTGAGGTTGCGAAAATATTGAGCACACTCAGTGAGTCACAGAAAAATGTATTCGAGAGCAATCGCGATCGTGAGCAGTCTATGACAGACCGAGTGCAAAGTGCGGTCTCGACGATGTCCGAGTCAATCGAGGCGGTCATCAAGGAGCTTGGCAGCATGATGACGCAGATGGCAAAAAGCGTGGCCACCTTAACGCAGACTACAAGCTCCGCCGTGGAGAAGATGAATGCCGGGGCGGACCTGCTTGGGACAGCTTCTCGGAACTTCGCATCAGCCGGTGAGCATGTCGTCAACGTGATGGGCCAAGCTGCTAGCGTCTCCGTGAAGCTCTCCGAAACTTCAGGAAGTCTGACGGCTAGTGCCACTGTTGTCCAGGAATTGCTGAAGGATTATAGGGTGCAGCGAGACTCCGTCACGCAACTTGTTAACGAACTTCGTGTCACGGTTGAGGTGGCACGCAAAGAGGCTTCGTTGACAACCGACATCCTTGCGCGGATCGAGAGTTCCGCTGCACGCCTCGGTATCGCACAAAAGCAAGCCGACGAATATTTAGACGGAGTAAGCAAGGTGCTCGGTGAGGCGCATACGTCGTTTGCAGCAGAAGTCAGTCGCACCCTCGGCAAAGCTAATATCGAGTTTCACACAAAACTGACTGATGCCGTACATATGCTGTCGTCGGCCATAGGAGAACTTGAACTGACGCTTGCATCGATGGGCAACCTTGGCTCAACGAAGAGGTAGGCTATGATCGGTACCAAGATCGTTTTAAATCGTGGCGTCCGTGACGAAGCAGAAAAGCCGTTTTGGATATCCTTTGCGGATCTTATGACTGCACTGATGGTATTGTTCCTGGTCGTAATGGGCGTAGCGCTCATCGCTGTGACCAAAAATGTGACGGAGAGGGAAAAGAAAGAAGAAAGACATCGTCTGGACATCGAACTTATTCTTGATCGCTTTGTGGAGGCGGCGAAGCTGTATGACGGAATTAAGGTCGATAGGGAGCGTAGAGTGATCAATTTTGGTGAACGTGCACGTTTTGGATTCGGCAAATGGGATATGACAAGTGAACAAGAAGGGATTCTGCGCAGGTTTATTCCAGAAATGCTTGACAGGGCCAATGATGAACTCGGGCAACGGATTCTAAAGCGATTTGTGGTTGAAGGATACACCGACAAAAGAGGCTCGTATCTATTCAACCTTAATCTAAGTTTGCAGCGTAGTCAGCGCGTTTTATGTGCCATGTTTGCCACAGCAGGCCCTAACATTCTTTCTGATGATCAGAAGGAGCACGTTCGTAACTTGTTTCTCGCAGGTGGATATTCCTTCAATGCTGCGATGGAGACCAATGAGGAGAGCCGTCGCGTGGAAATGAGAATGGAATTTCTAGGTCCGGATGAACAGCGGCCTCAGCTACCTTTGCCGTCAGGACACTTTGGCGATTGTGCTGTGGGATGAACGCCCTGAAGCATCTGGCCTCATTGCTCCTTCCTGTAATGCAGGAGAGCGGCGAATGGATGCCATCTGGTGGGGGCCTTGATGTCGTCATTGCCCAAATGAAGGCACGGTTCAAATCCCGAACGGTTGGCCAGATACCTGAAGATTACCAATTGGAAGCTGTACGCCGTTTCTGGCAAAGCCAGGAGATTTTGTCCTTCCGCGATGCGTACATTCTCTCTTGGAGCTTATGCTTACCGCATCGAACCTGGGGCCCATGCGTCATGGAGGATCGTTCTCGCCTGGAAAAGGTGTTGGATGGTGCCGATAGCTGGAGTGGAAGGCCTAGTGCCTATCGCCGATGCTATCAAGGCCTGGTCAAAAGCTACTTCACGTATGATATATTCGCTCAGACTACGCCAGAAGCCGGACGCAACAATTGGCAAATTCTTCGCCAGTACCTGTCCGATCACAATTCCCTAATTAAAGATCACAGTCCTTGTCCCCAGTGGGTGGATACCGCAGTCGGCAATCCGCAGCTGTTTGGAGGGCAGCCGTGCGAACCGTACGTCGACGCTTTGTTGCACGGGGATGGTGGCATTATTGAACACCTCTGCGAGCAGCTCGGAATCAGCAAGGCATCGTGGTTCCTACGTGAATTGGTCCTGGCGCAAGTCCGAGGCGCCACGCGCCAGGCCAACACGCAGTTCCTGGCTCTTTTGCCGCGGTTACTTGAGCTTTTGGCTGCGAACGAGGTGCTACGAGACCGTGGGATGATTCAGGTGCTCGATCGCTATTCAGAGGTTCCTGGCGTCGTTTTACATCCGGGCCTTCGTGACTATGCTGTCGCGTGGTGGGGAAACCCGTGGCTGCCTTCGAACGAGACCCGCTGGGGCGGTGTTACCCCTGAGGCTCGCACGATGGTTGCCGACTGGCTGAAGCTGGAATTTATTGAGACCTTCTTCACTAAGTTGGCAGAGGATGGCCTCGGCGACCCGCGACGAATGAACTTCTGGAAGCGCTATGTCAAGTCAATTGACCACATCGAATTCGGGCTTGGTTCATTTGCTCGCAACTCCCGAGAGCGAGACTTTGTGGTGCTACGCGAGAAGATGGCCGGTCTGGTTCTAGAGTTGGATGCTCCTGGCGCGAACAATGCTTTTATTATGACAATTGGAAATCTGGTTGTCGTCGAATTTAGCGGGCTTGGGAATGCGCTCTATGGCTACGACGCACGGCGCTCGTTGCCGTTCAACACCAGTAAGATGCTGACGCTCCCGGCCTCTTCACCGAACTCGCTCAAGCAGAAAGGCAGAAGCATCTTGTGGCTGAAGCACAAAGACGGCATCCACAACTGGGACAAATGGGAGGATATGTTTGAGGCGACCCTGAGTAGGGAATTTGGAATCGAAGCTTCAGAACACGAGCCGGTTGTCGACCACTCCATGGAAACCCTAGGTCAGGGAACGTCTGGAGCATCTTTTCAGCCTTACTCACGGGCGGCCTTGGGTGCGTTTGCCCACGAACATGGAGTGGAAATTGACGACAAGCGCAGCAGTGGCGGGAATCTGTGGGTTCGTGCAGGCGGGAGCGATGAACTGGTAAACCAATTGCTTACCCAGTGGGGCTTCCGCTTCAAGATTGGGAAGGGGTGGTGGAAATAGGGAGAGATGCTTTGTTCACACTATTTAAGAATGCGAAGGCCCCCCAGAGCAAATCATGGGTGCGCCAATGGGTGGCAGCAGGCATAGTTCTGACCCAAGGTGTGGCACAGACCCCAGGCGATGTCAGCGATGACCCACTGCTCTGTGGATACCTCACTCAACTGCAGGACGATGGACTTGCGGAAGAGATAGAGGATGGCTACTTGCTGAGCTGGGACTCGCTGTACAAGGCGCTGGACAGTCCTACCTACCAACCGCTTCGCGACATTCTGAGCCTTCCGACATTTGTGGATGCACGGCCTATTTTGAGCAGCAGCCACTCACTCACCGACCAAGATTTTTCCATCGCCCTTGCCGGCTGGCAACGCAATGACGGAACGCGCTTTGACGGTCCGTTGGTTGGCCCCTTGATGGATGAGGGCGACCGCAAGTCTCTCATGCGCCCACAGCATTGGGCGCTGTTCAAGGAGGTTGTTTCCTTCTCGCGACGCAGCCAGAGTGAGCGGGATGACCTTGTCCATCGGCAGGCTTGGGGAAGGATTCGGAAACTGGCCTTGGAAGCCGGAGCGCTCCTCGACGACTTCCTGTATCGCTCTGTTGTCCTCACTCCAGAGAAGCTTGAAATCCAACTTCGGCGCTCGGATAGTGTCAAGGATGATCGAGTTGTCGAGATTGCACCTGGCTTCGAAGGATCTCCTCCTGGTTGGATCGAGGCCTTCGACCTCGCCCGCGAGGTCCGTGACCGCTATGACATCGTCACCCCTCAGGGCATTGTTCAGATATTGGTCACGCCAAAGGTTCGAACAGTCCTTCAGGAAATCAAGCGTCTTCCTGGCCGGCAAGTGGCTGGCTCACGCGCGCAAGCGTTCTTACTGAACCCCTATGCGGCACTGGGTGTTGACGCCGTGGATGTGATCGAAGAGAGCCAGTTCGAAAAAGCTCGCGAAGATGCGGGGCTTGATTACGAGCGGTTCACACCCGTCTTCGAACGAGATGCGTCTGGCTATCCCGTTCGGGTGGGGTTGCTTATCGAGACGGCGGTATCGAGTGGGCCAACGTCGTCGGAGACTCAATGGCTCGATGACATACAGCTGTCAGCCTTCGTCCAGGCGTTGGCCCGAGCTATCGCACGAGGTTATCAGCTTGTTGCGTGGAACGGCTATGACTTGGTTCTCCAAGGGGAGGCTGAGCAGTATCTCAAGGGGCTGAGGGAAGCACTGGAACGTCGACAGGCTCCGCCAACGCTAGTCTCTTATGCCCAGGTTCACGACCTCAGCGCCTACTCCGCGCGAGTAGAGAGTATCGGAGTCGAAAGGCCGTACTACTCACCCTACATCGCGAAGAAGCGGGAAGATGATGGTTGGTTTCCTGAGAACGTCCTGCCTGTTGTTGTGTACACGCCGAAGGATGCACATGAGCCGATCGCCATTCCAACCAGCAAGCCTGCCATCGAAAAGCTCAAGGAGGATATCCAGTCTGCTGAGACTGAAGGCAATTCCAAGTTAAAAGTATCTTGGCTGCCAGACCCGATTTCTGTCGAAGAAGCCAAGCAGGTTGTCGCGACGTTCGAGAATGTTTTTGCTAACCTTGAGACTGGGAAACCGTTTGATCCAGAGCAATACCAGCGGCCAGCAAAAAACATGTTGGGGGACAGAAAGCAACTTGTGCTCCGAGCCAACATCCAGACACTTGAGTATGAGGAGATGCGACGGGAAGCGTTGCAGGCAGTACCTGCGGAACCTAAGCTTCCGAAGAGTATCCGCCCTGAGTATTCTCTGCTACCACACCAACGGGCGGGCCTCGCGTGGATGCAACATTTGTACAGCCTCCAGGCCGACTACCAGGTCCGTGGCGCAGTACTCGCCGATGACATGGGACTCGGTAAGACGTTACAGGTGCTGGCGCTCATGGCATGTTTGCTCGAATGTGACACGAATATGTCGCCGATGCTGGTCGTTGCGCCTGTATCGTTGCTTGAGAATTGGGCAGAAGAAGCACATAAGTTCTTTGCAGTTGGTGCGTTGCCATTGCTCATCGCATATGGGGATACCTTGGACTCGCTTCGTGTCCCACGTTCTCAGATAGACGAACGGCTTCGGACAGAAGACGGGCTGGTCAAGTTTTTGCGTCCGGATTGGGTGGGCAACGCCAAGGTAGTTTTGACAACCTACGAGACACTGCGCGACCTGGAGTTCTCTTTCGCTGCGCAAAAGTGGTCGCTTATGGTGTGTGACGAAGCACAACGCATCAAGAACCCGGCTGCGATGGTCACGCGAGCGGCCAAGAAGCAGAATGTTGCATTCAAGATTGCCTGCACGGGCACGCCGGTGGAGAATACGCTGGCTGACATATGGTGCCTGTTCGATTACGTGCAGCCGGGCCTGCTAGGAGCATTAAATGATTTCGGGCGGCGCTACCGCAAGCCTATTGAAGCCAAGACTAGCGAGGAGAGGGGGCGCGTTGAGGAACTACGCGCTCGCATCGGCCCGCAAATTCTTCGGCGCCTGAAGGCCGATGTTGCTACCGACCTCCCTCCGAAGATTATCGTACAGGAGTGTCGGAATCTGCAGCTGTCTGTGGCGCAGCGTAACTTGTATGCCAAGGCTATCGAGAACTTTAAAAATCGGGGAGGTCAGCAATGTCTCTCGGTGTTTAAGAACCACCTCGGGTTGTTGCACTACTTGCGGCTAGTTTGCACAAACCCGCATCCCCCAGGCTTGGGGGTTTTTAAACCGGAGTCTCTGGAGCAATACCGTAAGAAAGCACCTAAACTCGATTGGCTCCTCAATCAACTCCACGTCATCAAGGCCCAAGGTGAAAAGGTAATTGTGTTCTGTGAGTTTCGGGAAGTTCAGCGGCTGCTGCAGCACTACGTCGAGACCGAGTTCGGTGTCCGACCGGGAATCATTAACGGTGACACGAGTGCATCGTCGAGCCATGTGGCTAGCCGGCAGAAGCAGATTAATACGTTTCAGGAAAAACCCGGGTTTGGTGTGATCATTCTCTCTCCGGGCGCTGTTGGCTTTGGTATAAATATTCAGGCGGCAAACCATGTTGTTCATTACACGCGGACTTGGAACCCGGCCAAGGAAGATCAAGCGACGGACCGCGCCTACCGTATTGGGCAACTAAAGTCGGTCCATGTTTATCATCCTGTCGTGACAGCGGAGGACTTCACCACGTTCGATGTTAAGTTAGACCAGCTACTTACTATCAAGCGAGAGTTGGCACGGGACATGCTGAACGGGGCTGGTGACGTTACGCCGGGGGATTTCAACATAGCCGACGTTGTTCCTGAGGCGGACGCTAAGGATATTGACGAACGCGTAACCCTGGAAGTGGCGCTGAGGATGGGGTGGCAACACTTTGAGTGTCTTGTCGCTGTGTTGTGGAGCAAGCAAGGTTACGACTGCTATCGAACGCCCGGAACAAATGACAACGGGGTAGACATTGTCGCCCTATCAGGGAGAAAGGGGCAGCTTGTCCAAGCAAAAACGAGCGGCACAGATGGCGCCATGCTGGGCTGGGAAGCAGTGAAGGACGTCGTGACGGGCGAAGCCTTCTACCAACGTCGGCACCCAGACATTGACTTCGAAAAGGTTTGCATTACCAATCAGTTTTTCAACCGACAGGCTAAGGAGAATGCTGGACTTAATTCGGTAAAACTGTTGGACCAATCAGACCTTTCCATAATGTTAGAAAAGTCCGAGATAACAATGCTTGAGGTCGATCGGCTTTTGTTTGCTGAATGGAAAGAAAGAGATGCCGAGGTTTAGTTATATGAGATTCTTTGCGGGATTTGAATGCATTTTGATCGACCGTTACGCGCTGCGGTCCTTCTCGAAATGAGCCTGGCTTGCCACGCCTCATTCCATATTCAGTCTGGTTCACCTCGGCCAATACATCATCACCGCCAC
>JAHBTD010000027.1 GCA_019638775.1 Fimbriimonadaceae bacterium
CTCGTGATATGTGTCGAAGCCGGACTTGGTCTTGATGTGGCCCTCAATCGGGTGGCTCATGAGATGGCGAGAATGCATCGGGAATTGAGTCAAGAGCTGGAAACACTATGCGTAGAGCTGCGCAGCGGGCGATCGAGGCAAGACGCGTTTCGTCGCGCCGCGCAACGCATGCAAGTGGAAGAGGTCCATGGTTTCATGGCGGTCGTCATTCAGACGGAACGATTCGGCACCAGCATCGGCCAGGCTTTGCGGATTCATGCGGATGGGTTACGGACCCGACAGGACCTGCGAGCCACAGAGATCGCGTCCCAATTGCCGGTAAAACTGCTCTTTCCGCTCATTTTTTTCATTTTTCCGGGGCTCTTCGTCATCCTCCTAGGGCCGGCAGTGATTCGAGGCCTTCGTCTTCTCAGCGATGCGGTCGCTCCCTGATACGGCCCAAACCGTCCCTCCGAATTCTTCGATGTCATACCGCCTTGACCCGGACTATTCATGAATACCTGTTCCGTCGTCCGATCCTCTCGCCCGGCGGGGCTGTTCTCGTTCGGCCTCCTCGACGGACTGCAAGTACGCCTGCATCGGCCTTACTTGCGAAGAGCCCCGGCGGACTTCGGTCTCGAACGCCTCGCGACGGCATTCATGAATAGTCCGGGTTAAGTCTATGCGCCGGCCGCCGATAACGGTTGTGATGAATAGTCGTCGTCATCCTGCATGGTATCTTGCCATAGCTCTGACAGGTGTGGTGTGCGGGTGCGCGGGGCAAGCGCCTCCTCCGCGGAGTCATCATGACGCCACCGCCGGACGGATCGGCGTAGGGGCTGAGTCGCCGAAGTCGGAGAACGGGTTCTCGCCGGTACCCCCGCTTCTGACGGCCGATGAGTATGAGCATCTTGCAGATCGATCCGTGGCCGGGAGGAATTTGACCGTTGCGATGGCGCAGTACGAGAAAGCATTGCGACTGGACCCGGGGCGCGCACGGGTTCGAGAGAAACGCGGCATCCTGTTTCTTGAAAGGGGATTGGCCGAGGACGCCCTTCTGGAATTCAGGGCCATGGCCGATCAAACCCCGATTTCTGCTGCGGCGTTCGACGGGGAGGGGCGAGCGTTGGCGAGTCTTGGCCGGTTGGAAGATGCCCAGAAGGCGTTTCGCCGAGCCCTAACTCTGAATCCGCAAGATTGGCGCGCCTATGCGTGGCTGGGCATTGTTGCCTATGTTCAGGAACGGTATCCCGATGCTCTTGCCGCATTTCAAACCGCCTACTCCATCAAGCCGGAGCATCCTGCCCTGGCCAACAACCTTGGGCAAACCTACGTTGCATTGAGGCGCTATGATGACGCGATTGCCAGTTTTCGCTTGGGTGACCCGTATGCGCAGGATCATCCACGCCTCACCAAGAATCTCATCGGTGCACTGACATTGGCCGGACAACACGATGCGGCGGAGCAGGTTCGTCGGCACCAGGACCACGATGTGCCGACGAAAGCTCAGCACAGCCAGAACACACGTTTCAGCGAGTAAGACTCCCATCGGAAGCATACTCACTCAATACTAGCAGGCTGTTGACAAACCAACGAAGTGACGAACGAGGATGATGTATCCTTATGCAAAATAACGAATCATGACCTCGAATAGGTAGTGCTCGTTAGGCTAGAGCAGGGTGCGATGTTAATAAAACGGTACAGGGAGTTTGTCAAGTTTGCCCGCAACGTGGCGAGGTTAGCAGTTACCGCCATTGAGAAACTTGGGACCAGGGTGCTTGCGGACACACAACGGACACACTGACTCAAAAGGAGGCGTATGAAAATTCGAGCTTGCCATCTGTGCCGTCAGGTCATGTTGATTCCCAGTGGTGCACCAACCGTGACTTGCGATGCTTGTGGTTTTCCGATGACAGGGTACGCGTTGAGCACGTCGCGTGAGAGCGACACGGAGGAGTTGGAACAAACTACGGATTTCCAGCGACGCTAAAGTGACTCGCAGAAATTCGATGTCTGGTCGAATAGGACTCTGAGAATGGATATTGCCCACAAATATAATTACGTGGAGAGGGGCGATAACGTGTGGAGGAGGGGCAGCTAGACCACAGTGAGATCGCCATGCGCGAGGGCGGCTCGTACGAGCTGCGCCGCATTGGACGCCTGATACTTCCTCAATAGGCGGTGACGCACCGCTTTGATAGAATTCAGGGACAGGCCGAGCTGTTCCGCGATTTGATTCGTGCTCTTCCCGGACCATAGCCCGTCCAGGATGAGCCGCTCGCGCAAGGTCAGTGTTGGTTGCGGTCCCAGCCGAAACACCCTCTCCGTGCCTGTGATTCGTGATCCCATGCGTCCTTCTACTGGATACCTGTACCCGTCATATTGTGACCGAACGAAATGGTCAATCAATTGTGGACATTCGTCAGGGCTACCGTCAGGACGAAAACCCAGTGCGGAAGCATGGTTCCACGCGTCGAGCAGGTAACGATCACGGGTGACACAGTTGCAGCCGTGAGACAAAAAGCGTATCGTTTTCGCCGACCAATAACCCCTCGATGACAGGGCCGTCGTGGGTTCTACGGTCCTCAATTGATCGCCGGTGAGGCAATGGGAGCGCTCGAACCATGATTATCGTGAATGACGTGATGCGAGACGCCACGGTCCGTGGGGTTCAATTGATCCCTGGCGGGCATCGAGTCATGCTGGAGGTGGCCGCACGAGAGTTGCCTTTCTGGCAGGACATGATCGCGAGCAAGCGGCCACTCCACGTCGAGGCCCTCTTAGAGATCTCCACACTGGCCACCAACGACACGAACCTGAAGAGTCTGCAGGGCGTCTATGTGGCAGACATGCTCCCGAAGAATGATCCTGACCACCTCCACGTCCGGTTGACGTCAGCGGATTCCCCGCGACCAGTGGAACGCGGGATCGAGAAAGGCGATTGACGCAGAGCGCCGTCCACGGCGCGCCGTTACTCAGGATCACGGCATGACACCGGGCGAATCACGGCTCTGAGAGGTGCCGAATGGTGAGGGTGGACGGGCGGGTGAGCGAAGCGGTTGTCACCAATCTTGACATGGAAGTTGGAGGGACGATTGGCATGCTGTTTCTCGATCTCGACGCCACGATCAGCGAACTTGCGCACTGGAAGAGCGGCCACCGACTCCGCGTGGAAGCGAGATGGAAGCCGAATTATTTTCTTTTCCGCTTCATCCGTCGTTGATCGAAATACTGGGACCCTGTTCTGTTAAAGGTTCATTCATTGCGCACACGTATACCCTTGAAAATCGTCTCTGGATTTTATTGCAGTCTGCCGGAGAATTGAAGCCGCTGCAAGGTAGATGACCAAGTTAGACGGCATGATTAGAGAAAAAAATATCTTATATATCAAGTGAATAGAGGATGGCTGGTTGGTGCGATCTCTAGTGTTCCCAGCCTTCAATGGCCCTCAACTTTACACGATATTTATCCGATAACGATCTGCCGCACTTTTGTGCCTAGTCCGTTTCAATCAACGTTCGAGTGGAGTTTCCTGTGACCATTATGATCGTGGAAGACAATATTGTATGCGCGAAATTGGTCGAGGGGCTGCTCCAAAAAGCCGGTTATCAAACGGTTGTCGTCAATAACGGTAAAGAGGCGCTGGAGTTGCTCCCTACGCTATGCAACATCCATCTCGTCATCACGGATTATCTGATGCCGGAAATAAACGGTATCGAGCTGATTCAACAGTTGAAAATGCTTCCCGGCTTGAGGGACATTCCGGCCATCATTCTCTCGGCTCATTGCGATATCCCTACGGCCAAGATAGCGCGAGGTCTGCATTGCAATAGCATCCTCGTCAAGCCAGTGAAGAAGGAACAGTTGTTAGAACGGGTGGAACAGGTGCTGAGCGTCCAACCCCTGGTGTTGCGTAGCAAGTTTGATGTGTCCGACACCTTACAAATCGGTGACGAGGAATATCAGGAGCTGAGTGACATGTTTGCCATTCAGGTAAACGAAACCATCCCCTACGCAGTTCTGGAGGAATCCACATCTAACGAGCCGATCTCCGGAGCATTAAATCAATCACTGGGCGCTCTGGCGGAGAGCGCCTGTCTGCTCGGCGCAGACAAGTTCTCAAGCCTCTATGCGAAACTTCTGGCCGAGGATGCGTTGACACGATCACAGCTTTCTGCCCTTGTACGGGCATTGCAGGAATTATCATTGGAGTTCTCGGCGCGTCGTGGTTCGAAAAAAGTAAACGACCCAGCCAAAGCCCCGCCCTCCGAAGAAGCGTCCGCTGCCTAAGTCCTGCTTCGTGCTTCGCAGCCCCCTGCGGAGATGCAGGTCTGACTGTTCCCAAATCTTGCCTCTCACCCGACGTGAATCAGTAAGCATTCCGCCGTCAGCAAGAGTTATTCCCCTTACTTTGTCGACGCCTCATCGCGGTAATGGGCCAAGCCAAAATCTACGTTTGGAGACAGGCCCCGGCGCGATGCTGTCGTTGGGCGAGAATCGGCTACGATTGGGCGGAGGCCGTAGATGTTGCTTCGCAAAGGCAAGGTTGCCTTTTTCGACATGCACCGTATGGTTGTGAGAGACCTATCTCATAACTTCAAGAGAAGCGGTATTGGTGGGCCGACGCCAGCAGCACGTACAAGCGAACATGAAGCGTCGGATTCTGTTTCTGTGCAAAGACAATTCGACGAGAAGCCGAATGGCATAGGCACTGTTGCAGCCAATCGAGGAAGATTACTTCCAGTGAGCAAGCGCGGGCACACATCCCGCTGGATTCAAACCCTGTAACTGTGGAAGTGATGAAGAAACTGGGATCTTTCGCACATTTGATTCAAGCATGTAGAGGAATTTATTTGTCAGCCGTTCGATCATGACATCACTGTAGGGTCGTGGGAGAGAAACTTTTTCCAATTATGCCTGAGGTTCATCAACTGCGGCACTGGAGTTCCGACGACCCCGCTGCCACCCCAAACAACGCCGTGATGTCTTTCAGAGAGTGCGGGACGAAATTATCGATCGGCTGTGTCTATTTGGGGGCAATGTGGCACAGGTTCCGATTGCGGCCATACAATGTTATTGATGCAACCCTCATAACTCTCCCAAAGCGGCGAGACTGGCGTAATCACTGGGGACGTTAGGCAACTACCCAGGGAATTAGAGCCGTTTGGACCTGTCTGGAGTTTTTCGGCCCTAGAGCATTTTTTTGCAATATTATGCCGTATTTTCGATCGCGGCATCACAACCATTTGGCTCACTCTGGTTCCATTCGCCCTATCACGGGCCATCGTTACTTCGAGAGAAAAATCTGAATCACCGCTACTAGCGCATTGTTTGGTCATTCCATACTTGCCGCACGTTTTTCGTACAACCGTTTTGCATAGCTGTCACACGGTGCTCCTCGTGTTCTGAGGAACACTTCTGAGGGATGACGTAGTGTCCCTTAGTGTCCCCTGTTGTCCCCTAGTGTCCCCGAACGGGCCTCTTTCACCACCGCACGCCGATGCGTATGGTTTGACCATACATCGAGCGACGAAACGTAAAGGAGACGTGATGGAACAAACATGGTTAACCGTCGATGAGTTGGCCGCCGTCCTCAAAGTCAGTCCAAAGTCGATCCGCCGGGCCTACCGCAAAGGCGAGATTCCGGTAGATCGATTCTGCCGATTTGTACGTTTCGATCTGGAGCGCGTGAAGGAGGCCCTGAAGGCCAAGGGGCGTGGTCAGACCTTTGTGGTGTCCATGAGGAAGGAGGGACAGCGCAGCGCGACCGACGGCGCCAGCGGGCGGCGCGCGCAGCGGACCAGCCCCCGACTTGGTAAGACGGGGGCGTCTATCGCACAAACGCCAAGGAGGAAGAAATGACCGTCTCCGGAGGATTCACCCAAACCATCGATTGGCTGGCCTTCACCCTGCCGAAGGCTGAAGTCGCAGACGTGATCAGGCTCATTGGTGGCGACTGGTTCCAGAGTGAGACCGGCTTTCGCGGCTATCCCGTGGCTCAGCTCATGACGCAGGGCAAGACGGGTGTCGGCAAACTGGGGACGGGTGCTCCTCGCAATCCGAAGGAAGTGCATGTGGATCTGTCGGCTGGGATTGTCTCCCAGTGGGATGAGGCCAAGCTCAAGACGGTCCTGGCCTGGATCTTCGCTCAAAAAGGCCATGTCACCCGCATTGATGTGGCCCTGGATGACCGGGAGGCCACTGTCGCAGTCGAGACGGTCCGGCAAGCCGTGGAGGCCGGACAAGTGGTGAGTCGATCCAAACAGTTCAAGGTCATCCAGGCTTCGAATCATCGCCAGGGAATCCGAACCGGAGAGACTCTCTATTTCGGCAGTCGGGAGAGCCAAAGCATGCTCCGTGTCTATGACAAACGGTTGGAACTCCAGAGTCGTGGACGAGAAGACGCGGAGACTTACGGCGTCCGGTGGGAAATGGAATTCAAACAGGACCGGGCGCAAGCCTGCGCCAAAGCGCTGCTCACACTCGATTCCGAAGATTGGCGGGCCTTCTTAGTTGGGGTCCTGCGCTCCTATGTGGATTTTCGAGAGACCACGCGAGAGGCCGAATCGTACGAAAAGTATCGGGCGCCCTTGCTGAGCTGGTGGGAGGGCTTAACCGAAGGCTTTCGGCGCTGTCGGCTCGTGGTCGAACGCATTCAACAGCGGCTGGATGATGTCGTCGCGTGGTTCGCCAACGCCCTCAGCCCCATGCTCGCCGTGGTCGTGGCCTGTCGCGGTGATCAGTTTTTGACGGAGATGATTTATGCGGGCACGAAACGATGGAACCAGAAGCACTATGCCCTGTTGAAGCAACGCAAGAAGGTGGTGACGCCCTATGTGCTTCATCTCAAACCTCGGACATAACGTGGTGTACGTCCGTGCCTGTCCAGATCCGGATTGCAACGCCGCTGGAGCCTGGGGTGAGTTTCGGAAGGGAAAGTTGTTTGTGATCTGCACCACCTGTCGTTTCCAATTTCAGTTGCTGCCGAAAGTCCGGTTTGCGGGCCGGGGCGTGTGGGTCAGGCGCAGAGCTGATCCGAGGGTCTTTTCACAATCAGGAGGGTCGAACGATGCAAGTCAAAGCAGAGGGGGCGGTGCAGGGGTATGTGGAGCGGAGGAGCCGGGAGGGCAAGGTGTTTCGGTCGGTGGATCTGTATGTGAAGGGCAAAGATCCGGGGGTGCTGCGATTGGGGATACCGGAGGATCAGATGTCGCTCATTGAGGTCTGTAAGCAGGCGGAAGGTAAACAGGCCAAGGTGTCGATCGAAGTGCGCAAGTTCGAACAGACCGGACGCACGTTCTTCGATCTGTCTGCCTTGGAAGTCCTGAAGTAACGGCAGAGGGAGGAAGGCCGGTGGATCTCACGATCATTCTTGTGGCGGTCCTGTTACTGGCCTTCCTCACCGGCTTGGGAGTCGGACGATTGTGAAACTGCTTTCTTTAACCAGTTATCTGACGTTCATCTGGGGACTCTTGTTCTCCATCTGCCTGACGCCGGTGGAATCCTTAGGCCAGACAACGACGCAATATTCTCGGGTCGTCGCCCAGGCCGAACGCATTGCCTATCTAGCCGCACAACGCTCTGCCTTGGCCTCTCAAGTCGCCACGGCAGCCCTGGCGCCTTCTGCTGCCTCGTTGGCCGTTCGCATGGTGGCGGGCCCTATTGGTTGGGCGGCCCTCGGAGTCAGTGCAGGCTTGGTGCTCGCCCAGATGTACTATTCACAGCCGGATCTGGCCGCCATCAAACAGGCGGCGTCTCCCCCGACAGGCAACTGGACCTATTCGTACAATGGGCAGACCTACACCATTCCGAATCACAACATCGCGGGAAGTCCCGCTCCCGCACCAGTCTGTCCCGGTGGACTCATGTTCGGCTATTTGGGCAGTCCGACGCCGGGCATGACCTCCGCCGGACCCACGAACTGGTGGTGTCCGCCGAGTCCTGCGCAACAAGTCACCGGCACGCCCACGGCATCGAACATTCAGCAGTACCTCTTGGCGCAATCGCCCAGTTCACCCAATGCCATCGAACAACATTCGAGTCCAGTCGGCACCACCGGCACGACGCAGCCAGCGGACAATACGGTCTCGCAGCCAGTCAGTCCGACCGAGATGCCGACGACCGTCAAGCCCAAACCAGTCCCAGTCGGGGATATCGTAGTGGCAGACAATGTGCCGCCTCCGGCCAGTACGCCGCAGCAGAATACGCAGCAGCAGACGACGACCACGACGACGACAACCACGCAGAACCCGGACGGCTCGACGACGCAAGAAGAAGAGACCCAGGCGACGACATCCTGCACCGTTGGATCTCATGAGAGTCGAACCTTCGGGACGGTCTTCCAGGAACATCAGACCCGCTGGGGCACGAGTGGCCTGCTTGGCACGCTGAATCTCTTGAAGTCGCTGACCTGGCCTTCCACCTTGCCCGTGATCGCGCTGCCTTCGGCCTTCTTTGGCAGCCAACAGATCGATTTTAATCAATGGGCCTGGTTCTTCACCGTATTGCGCACACTCGTCATTGCGACCGCCTCGATCGCCGCCTACCGCATCATCTTTGTCGGAGG
This sequence comes from Fimbriimonadaceae bacterium, assembly GCA_019638775.1. Lineage (NCBI taxonomy): Bacteria > Bacillati > Armatimonadota > Fimbriimonadia > Fimbriimonadales > Fimbriimonadaceae > Fimbriimonadaceae bacterium. The sequence goes on from JAHBTD010000027.1 coordinate 8,546, forward strand.
TCAGACGAGCACATGACGGCCATTCTGACCCTCATCTATTGCTGGCTGCAGGAGTTCTTCTTCTCCCTCACCGATTGGGGCCTCGGGATCTGGGATTCGCTGCTCTCCGTGGCGGACAGCACGCTCGCCACCATCGGCACGGCAGGGCTCACCCTGCCGGTGATTCCCGATCAATATGCGTGGGTGCTGGGCGCGACGGGCATGAGTCAGGCGCTGGCCATCGTGGCGAGCGCCATGGGGACGCGGTTCATTCTGCAAACCATTCCATTTGTGCGGTGGGGCTCATGAACCAGCTCGTGATGGGGTGGGCCTATGCCTGGACCGTGGTCTTAGCCCTGTGGATCTGGGTGTATCTGAGGAGTCTTCGATGATCGAACTGTATGAAGGCGTGCCAGGCTCGGGGAAGTCGTACCACGCGATCTGCGAGAAGTTTCTGCCCTGGGTTCGCCAAGGGCGTCGGCTCTATATCGCGGTCGATGGCATCTATCTGGACCGGTTGTCCTTGTTTACGGGCATCGAGCTTTCCGCTCTCGAACAACAGATCACGATCTGGAAAGACTCCGTCGAAGTCTTGCAGGCGTTCCAACATGTCGAGCCCGGCTCGGCGGTGATTATCGACGAAGCACAAACCGTGTTCCGGTCCATGCAAAAGGTCGAGCCGGGCCTCCTGCGCTGGCTTGAAACCCATCGGCACTATGGCGTCGATATTCTGCTCATGAGCCAGGATTTCCGGCAGATGTCCCAAGGCGTCACCCGATTGATCGAAGCCACGGTGAAGTTTCGGAAACTCGCCTTTGTGGGTCTCGCAAAAAAGTATCAGGGTAAGGTGCGCGGGAACCCGGAAGATAACGAAGTGATTCGCGCCTTCGTGGGAACCTACTCACCGGCGATCTACGCCTACTATTCGAGTTATGCCTCGGCGGCGATTCGGGAAGAGCAACGCAGCCATACCGTCTTCAAGTCGGCACGGGTGGCCATCGGGATTGCCGCAGGCCTGTTTGCCATTGGCCTCATGTTCTGGCGGCCCTGGTCGTCCCTGAGTGCAACCAAGCCGACACCTGCCGCCGGATCGACCTCTATCCCGAACGTGGCGGCGGGGGCAGTCCCTTCCAGCTCTGCAAGCCTGCTCAACCCGTTGGGCGTAGCTCCGTCGGTGAGCACGACTCCGCCAGCACCCAGGCGCACCGTGCGAATCCTCGGCGGGGCCGGAATGAGTCAGAACCGTCAAGGCTGGCGCTATCTCTTGGACAGCGGCGAGATCCTCACGGCGGCGCAGATTACCGGACGGTACGGCCTCATGGTCTCTGAAGTCTATGAGGAGGGCTCGATGCGACTGATTGGCGAAGGGGTGTTGTATGGACCTGCCGGCGATTGAAGCGATGACCTATTTCACGGCGATCTTCTGGCTCGGTGGGTTTGCCGTGGGCCTGATTATCAAGTTGATTCTGCCTCAGAGCCACTGAGGCGCTCGACCGTCGGCGAGGAGTCCGACGGCGTGGGTGGACGTGACCACCAACAGCACAAGGAGGTGCCGTATGAGGGGATGGGGTTGGGTCAAAGGGCTTGGGGGCCTGCTCATGGCGTTCGTGTTCGCCCTGGGTGTCCCGGCGCTGTCGCAGGCGCAGTTGTTTCCGGTCTCGGCGGATGTGGCCACGGTGCGGGCCGATCTGCTCTTGTGGGCCACGGCCTTGATTGGCGTGGCACTGGCGATCTACGCCTTTAAGCGCGTTCGCGCCATTGTGGGCTAAGAGAGAGCCCATCGAGGCAGGCTGGCAGCAGCCTGCCTCCTTTTTCGCATCATATGACAGCATGAACAGGGTAACGACAAAGGAGTGCACGGATGACGGCGCAACAAATTCAAACGATCGGCAATGCGCTGGCTGCCGACCTGGTCGCCTGGGGAACGGCCGCGATTGGCCTCGCGCTGGTGGCCGCCGGGGCGGCTTGGGTGTTGCGGCTGCTGCGCTAAGCGCCGGGCCACCCCTGGTCGGCGAAGCTGTAGTAGCGTTCTTCGGCGAGGATGAGATGGTCCAGCAGCGGAATGCCAAACAGATCAGCCGCCTCGCGGAGCCGTTTGGTCAGGACGCGATCTTCTGGGCTGGGTGTGACATCACCAGAGGGATGGTTGTGAGCGCAGAGCCAAGCACCGGCATTCATGAGTATCAGCGGCTTGAAGACTTCGCGGGGATGCACAATGGCCAAGGTCAGCGATCCAGTGGAGACCACATTGATCCCAATGAGCCCATGCTTCGCATCCAGGCCACAGATGAGGAACTGCTCCCGGTCCAACCCGGCAAACAGGGGCCTGAGGATGGCGGCAGCGCCCTCCGACGTATGCACCGATTCCGCAGCCGGAATGGCACGGCCCTCGCGCACGAGGGTCACACGGTACCGAGGCACTCCGTAGCGCGATTTCGGGCTCAGTGGCCGTACACCGTTCGAAGAACCGAGAGAACTATCAACGGACATGTCCGCCTCCTTCTGAAATTATGTTCTAGCCCCACCCTTCACAAACCAAGGGTGGGGCGTAACGAAGGCGGCGGCACGGGGCTCTCGCAGCGGACAGGCCTGGAGGGGCGGAGACCGGCACGGAGGGGACCGGGAAGGCCTGTCCCGCTGCTCTTTAGCCACGGGTCGCACCCGTTGTGCTCTTGAAGACTGAGGGACGGGTTGGAGTCATAGATAGCATTATCCGGAAGAGGGTAAATGCTTAATGCTAGGAATACATTCATGACTGATTATCAATCTGCGATAAACACGCTCTCAAAAACTCTAGAACGGATACCGAGGTCAGAATTGCCCGTCGTGCTGGGAGAGCTGGAGCGTATCAAGGCGGTTATTTGGGCAGAGTTTATGACCACAGAGAAGGGGGAACCAGACGAGGCTTTGCTCGACATGTCAGATGTCGCTGTACGATTAAAGATTCCTTTGTCACGGGCCTATGAACTTGTACGCCAAGGCAAATTGAGGGGTGTGCGGGTCGGAAAATATGTGCGCGTTCTACCAACAGTGCTCAAAGAGTATCAGGCCTCGCTCGCTACAGCATAAGCGGCTGGATGCTCGTCCTGCGCTTGTGGTAACGTCTGGTCGGGGAGT
>JAHBTD010000028.1 GCA_019638775.1 Fimbriimonadaceae bacterium
AAGATCGAGGGCAGCAGGAAATCCCTCTACGATTTGTGTTTGCCGAGATGCAATGCGGCATCGAAGCCACACATCCGGTGCATACCATCCTGCTAAGCAACCGGCAACGGCCATAATTAGATTACTCCACCACGGATGAGCCGTCAGCAGCTGCAGCAGGAAAAATAAGGCGAGCGGACACCCTGTCGCACCTAGCACTTTCGTGCCATAGAACAGGAGCGGCGCATTCCGGCTCCGCAAGCCGGCCGTGAGGAAGCGCACATGCGCCGACTCACCTTCAGTGCGAGTCGGCGCCGCTCGTCGCCCCCAGGTTGTCAGTAGCCGAATACCCAGCTGTCTCCATCGGTCTATGCCAGCCGCGGAGCCCTTTCCGGTGGTCCCCACGATTCGTCGCCGCCAACGACTGGTCCGCAACTTCTCCGCGGCTAATAGGGTTCCCCCGCCTACTATGAGAAGACTCGCGAACAACACACCGCCGGCCAGCGCCCACCACGGACCCATTGGCATACTCCTTAAATGCGAACAGTCACCATACGTTTGGTGATCGCAGCTCCGCAGATCATCAGCATCCCTGCCACGGTGACCATCGTTTGACCGAGCGGATCCTGAAACAGAATCGTAATATATTCTGCATTGATCACGTAGAGGATACCGGCGAGAGCGAGCGGCAAGGCGAAGAGCACCATCGCTGAGAGCCGCCCCTCTGCGGACACCGCCCGCACCCTGGAGGCCAACTCGAAACGCTTTCGCGCCATCTGACTGATCGACGTAATGACTTCCGCCAAATTGCCACCCGATTCGCGTTGAATCATTACAGAGGTCACAAAAAATCTGAGGGCCGCCGAATCGAATCGATCTGTCAAATGGCTCAGTGCATCGCCCAGCGGGACTCCGAATGTCGCCTCTTCCACAACCCGCCCAAACTCGAGACCCACCGGTGCGGGGAATTCATCCGACACCATTTTCATTCCGGCCAGAAGGGAATGGCCGGCCCGCAACGACCGTCCCATCATATCCAGCGCCTCGGGTAGCTGGCGTTGAAAGTCGCGCAGCCTTCGAGTGGCGCGCGTGGCCAGCACACCGCGAACGCTACCCCACAGAAGAGCCACGACGATACCTCCCCTCACCGGATCGAGCCCACCCACCGCCACCAACAGAAAAATGAAGCTGGTCGGCCCGATTACGCTGAGCAGAAGCCAATCCAGAGACAGGGATACCCCAGCCTGCTGACGCCACCGCTCCCACCGATCGATCCCGGGCCACCAAGACAGAGTTCTGTCGACCCATGGGATGGGGCTGCAGCGGCGCATCCGCGTGATGTTGGGCGCTCCTCCCATGCCAGAGCCTGTGCGCGGGAACTCTCGCTGCGTAGACAACGCGGGGTCCGTTCCGGACGGCAGCCACAGATACAGTCCTGCCGCTGCGGCAAGGCCGAACGACAAGGCGATACCCACGATCAGCGTCGCGATAATCATGCGGGTGTCCTCTCACACCTCTCGAATACGATTCGGATCGAACAGGTCCGGCGGCACAGCAATCCCGAGAGCGTCCAACCGCGTCATAAAGTGCGGACGCACGCCGGCGGCGAGAAACCGTCCCCTCACGCGCCTGGATTCGTCTAACCCGGTCTGCTCGAAGCGAAAAATCTCCTGCAGCACAACAACGTCTTGTTCCATACCCACGACCTCCTGCACACTCATAAGCTTTCGGGTTCCGTCCGAGAGCCGGCTCAGATGCACAATGACGTCCAGGGCGGAGGCGACGTAGTGCCGCAGCATGTGAACGGGCAGATTGAGGCCGGCCATCGCCACCATAGTTTCGATGCGCGTGACCGCGTCTCGGGCGCTATTGGCGTGAATCGTGGCCAGCGATCCGTCATGACCGGTATTCATGGCTTGCAGCATATCCAAGGCTTCCGGCCCGCGGACTTCTCCCAGGACAATGCGGTCGGGCCGCATCCGCAAACTGTTGCGGACCAGATCCCGCTGCGTGATCTCCCCCTTTCCTTCCACATTGGAGGGTCTGGTTTCCAACCGTACCACGTGATCCTGACGCAGCTGTAGTTCGGCGGCGTCTTCGATCGTGACGATCCGTTCCTCCGCCGGAATAAATCCTGACAGAAGATTCAGCATCGTGGTTTTCCCGCAACCGGTGCCGCCGGCGATGAGAATATTCAACCGCCCGCAGACCATTGCCTTGAGCATTTCGCCGATCTCTGGGGTCAACGCTCCCCCTGCCACCAAGTGCTCCAGCTGCAATCGTTCTCGACAGAACTTCCGGATGGATACAATCGGACCATCGAGCGCAAGCGGAGGAATAATGGCATTTACACGAGATCCGTCCTCCAATCTGGCATCCACCATCGGCGAGGATTCATCGATACGTCGCCCGACGCGGGCGACGATTTTATCGATGACGTCCCGGAGATGGCGATTGTCTCGAAAACGGCTAGGGCTCAGCGACAGCTTTCCGGCCCGCTCCACGTAGATGCGCGTCGCGGTGTTCACGAGAATGTCGCTCACCTCTTCGTCCTGCAGCAACGGCTCCAGAGGACCCAGGCCGAGAATTTCGTTCATCACGTCGTTGATCACCTCTTCCCGGTCGGTGTCGCTGAACGCGGCGCCGTCTTCTTCCAAGATCTGCATGACCAGCATCGCCAGTTGTGCTCGAAGCATGATGGGGTCGAGGAGACTCATCGCCGAAAAATCCAAGCGCGCCAACAATCGTTCTTGGATGCGTTGTTTGAGCGCATTCCGACCCGTGAACGCCGAATCCGACATACTATCCGTCAACTCCATCTGATCCTCCGTCTTTGTTCGCAACGATAGTCGGGAGTTGCGTCATCCGCCGATCTATGCCGCATCGCGCCACAACCGCTGCATCCACCGCGCCCCCCAGGAAGGAGGCTGAAGCGCAGGCGCCTGCGCGGGATCCATCACGAGGGCCGCCAAGCGTTCGTACGCCCGGACAACAGCCCCTTCGCTCCTTCCGGCACACAACGCGCGCCCGGTCTCGAGAGCTTCGCGCGCGTCCTCCGGGACATCCGGAATGGACACGGCGAGCGGCTGCCCGAGCAGAACCTCCGCTTCAGCCTGCAGACCCTGGTCTTCGCGCCGAGACCGATTCAGGACGAGAATCACGCGCTCACGACCGTACCCGAGCGTATTCAGCGCCTCCATCATGCGTACGGCGCGTCGCATCGACGGCACCTCAATCGTCATCACGAGCAGAATAGTCGTAGCGGAGGTCAACGCCATGTTCACAGCCGAATTGAGGACTGTGCCGCAGTCGACCACCACCATCGGAAAGAGCGACTGCGCAAGCTTGCACAGACGCCCGATCTTGTCGGGAGGCACGGAAGCGTCTCGTAATCCGTCATAATCAGAAGCCAGGAGATGAAGGCCCGTCTCGTGCCTGACCAGCACACTCATCAACAGTGTCGGGTCCAGCGCGAGGGGCTCGCGCATCAATTCTCGCCACGAGTGTTCCGGCTCAAGTGCGAGGAGAAGGTGCAAGTCTCCCTCGTACAGATTGAAATCGAGCAGGGCTGATTCCCGATTCAGGCTGCGACGTTGCGCGCATAACGCCAGGTTCGCGGAGACGGTACTGCCCCCGACCCCGCTGTGCGCGCCCAACACGCAGACCATCGACCGACCGGATCCGGATGGCTCCGCAGGCGGACGTATGGGGTTCGACGTACCAGTCATAGATACCTACCTCCGTGAGTCGAGCATGTCGCGTGTCGAGATTGGCACATGACTGATCGTGCCCTCAGAACCATCACGATACCAAGCCGGGAACACTCCCCTTAGTGCCATAGTCGGGACCGCCGCCCCGCCCGATGGCCACACTCCCGCTCCGCAGCACGCCTTCGAGGACCGGCCCGTTCGGTGTGGAGACCAGCGTGATGACCGCGGTCGAAAATCCGGCGATACGAAGTGAGCCTGACGGGGCCTGGCAGGCTCGGCGCTCGTAGATCGGGACAACCGCCACCCACTGTCCAGTCGCTGGATTTTTCTTGGCATCGTACAAGGCTTTGATCTGTGGAAAAATTGCGGCAAGGTTGCCGCGAACGAACTGGAATTGTGATCGATTGGCCGTAGCCGTCGGGCTGCTCAGGCTCCCTGCCGTCAATCCCGACAACACCGTCCGAAGACCCGCAACGGTGGACGGCCCTTGAGTAAACGTGGTCCATCCCGTACAGGGGCCCATGTTGCCGGCCTGGTAGAACACTACCCGTTTGCCGTCGATCGGGCCTTGCGCGACGAATCCTGACGCGATTCCCACAGGAGCCGGCAACCCGCCGGGAAGAACCTCTCCGAGCGGCGTGAGGGCAGCGGTCGCTGTTGCGGCGATATCCAGCCGGCGAATGCCCAGCAGACCGGCCAGGAAGGTCGATGTCTGACCGGAAGCGCGGACCAACAAGGCATCCGCGCCGATATTGGTGGCAGCGAGGCGTTGCGCCGCTGGATTCCAAGCCCCGATCCGCAGTTCCGCAAGCGTCAGCGTCGCCAGGTTGATCCGGTTCTGGTCCGCCACCTGAGCCGCCGCCCTCAATACGCGCGTTTGCTCTACGGCTGAGAGCATCTGCGTCGCGATCGTATTCGGCGTGCGTTCGTAGATGCCGCCCAGCTGACGCGCGCCGGCCAATGCCGCGGCATCCGCGACCGCCTGGGCATGATGCCGTGACAAGAGCGCCGCACCGATATCCACGACGACTGCTCCGACCAGAAGCAACGCAGTCATGGCCACGGCGACCACTACGGCTACTGCCCCGCGATCGGTCTGCCACAACGATCGGGGCAATCCTTCTGCTGCAGGCGATCTACTCATGTCGCATCACCGTGCGCGAGCGGAGCGTCACAGTTCTTCTGAGTGCCGGGATGACATTTGCCATCACATAAAACTGATAGGGTGCCGACACCGTCACGGTCAGATCGGTCCCGCTAGGGCCACCCGCGCCAGTGACGGCAATCATGGGCGTCACGCCGGTCACTCCTGCCTGGGTAAACACCCTGCGTGCCAGTGCCTGAATGTCGGCAGCAGTCGGCCTCGGTACGGACTGTCGAATGCCGAGACGCGCCCCCTCCCGACTAGCCGTGGCCAGCACCTGTTGCCGGGACAACGCAACGCCGAACTCGATGATCCCGAACAGAACCATGATCAAGACGGGAAGCAAGAGGGCAAACTCAACGGCAGCGGCGCCTCGCTGGTTCATACTGCCTGGCAATCGAGGCCACCGGCTGGCGAACCGGCGGTTGTCGTAATGCCTAGGGCTGAACAAATAGCGGTGGAACGTCACCCCTACATCCTCACGCGCATTCGTGGCGACGTCTCCGGTACACCCCAGGCAGTGGCGGTCGTGTTCGACATGTCCGAGCTCGGGGGGCTTACGCATCAGGCGGTCCGTTTACGGATGTACGTTGTCCGCCGACGGAGGCATTGCGGCGCCGATCGCCTCTTTCATCCCCGGAGGAGGCAACGGTGGCGCAACCATTCCACCGTCTTGTGAACGATCGAACGTTCTGCGATAGCCACGCATGACCATCTCCGCCGCCAGCCCATCCAAGGCTTCAAGGTCACTCCGCCGGCTGTCCGACGTTCCGATCTGCGCTGCCTTCAGGGCCGCCAGCGATTTGCCGAATTTCTCTTGCATCTGCGGCGGACTTGCGCAACCGGTCAACAACAGGGCCGTCAAGGCCATGGCCGCCGAAATCGCTTCGTGTTTCATTTTCCTCGCTCCTTCCTACGGCAGTCTGCTTGTCACCGGCGCCCGTGATGGACCGATGCTCAGGGAATCATGAGGCCGGTAGCCTCGTGCGATTTTCCTTCACGACCGGCTGGCACCTCCACGCCACGCATGTCCGATGCGCTACCTTGTCGACTCGGCAAGCGACCTTTTAGGTAAAAATCGACGTCGTCCGGGTCCAGATACCCATCGGTGGGCAGCGTGATCTGCGCATCCGTCATCGACCTGACAAAATGCGGCGTGACAATGATGACCAGTTCCGTTTCATTCTTCTGATATTGCGCGCTGCGGAACAACGCGCCGAGGATGGGAATATCGCCGAGGACCGGATACTTCGAGACCGTTTCCCGAACACTCTCCCTGAGCAGACCCGCAATGGCGAAACTCTGGCCGTCCTCCAATTCAACCATGGTGGAGGCGCGCCGCGTCGTAATCGCAGGCACGACAAAGCCTTGTATCGAGAGCCCGTTCGCGAAATCCAACTCCGAGACTTCCGGTGTCACGGTGACGGCGATCTGGCGCGCGCTCAACACCACCGGGCGGAAATTGAGCTGGATGCCGAATTTCTGGAACTGAATGGTGGTCACGCCGAAGGCTTGCGGGACGGGAATCGGAAATTCTCCACCGGCGAGGAACTGCGCATCCTGTCCGCTTAAGGCGATCAACGTCGGTTCCGCCAGTACCTTCACCAGATTGTCTTCCTTCAAAGCATCGATGAAACCGGTCCAATTGGCCGACCCGCTCTGAAAGCGAAACAAGGCGTTCACGGCTTGCCCCAGCCCGAATCCGAAGGGCGGCACAGCACCGAGCGGCGAAAGGACGGATGAGGCGTCGCCGGAAGGAAGAGGGGACGCCAATCGCTTGAGGACCGATGCGCCGAATTGACTGCCGGATCCGTTCACATAGGAGAGATTGACTCCGATCCTCCGCAACATCGTCCGGTCCATTTCCGCAACACGGACCTCCAGCATGACTTGATGGCTTCCACCGACCTGCAGGAGATTCAGCACCTTGCCCGGCGCATAGGTTTCGGTCACGGCGAGGACTTGTGTCAGAGCTGCCGAACTGGTCATGGTACCGCTCAAGGCGATATGCTCTTGCGTCGTCACGACTCGAAGGGCCTTCTCGTCAGGAAAGAGGGCGTGGAGATGTTCCTGGAGGCGCGAGACATCCGGAGACACCACCACGTCATAGGCGGCAAAGACTTCGCCGGTGGTGTTCCATAACGTGAGGTTCGTCACCCCGGCGGTTTTTCCCATCAAGTACACCTGACGAGGGCTCAGCACGAGCGCATCGGCCACCCGTGGATCGGCCACGGATACTCGGGCAAGCGATGCCGACGTTTCGATGAGCATCGATTTTCCGATCGTGACGGACACCCGTTCGACAGGTCGTGTTTCCCACTCAGCAGCCGAGCAAGGTTGCGCCGAGATTACAGCGAAGGCGCCCCAGAGGATCAGTTTCCACCAGCTCACCTGTTGATTCCGCACGCCACCCATTGTCTCTGTCACATACCTTTCTCTGCCTATCGAGCAGCTAAAACTTTACTTCCGTCCGTGAAGCGCCCCGGATTACTTCCACCGACACTGTCGGCGGACGGATCGCTGCGTCGGCGATGGAACCGTCCTGAACCGGTGCCGCCGCCACAGTGTTGCCTTCCCGGTCGCCGGTTGACGTGCGCGCGGGAGTCCGGGTTTCATCCGGCCTGTTGAGGCCGGTGCTGTCGGGGGACGCGAGCGCGCCTCCCGCTTCCGCACCAGTCGCCACCGCTGCTTGACTATGCACATAGGGCTGAAGCCGAGGCAGTGTACCCACAGTTGTCGACGCGTCTGCCGTCGGCTCGGCGCTCGATGCGTGAGCCTGCTCCCTCGCGCTCGCGCGGATCATTCGATCGGAGGGCCGGTCACGAACGATTCTTCGTTGTCGCGACACAGTCTCAGACGTCCTCTGTGGGTCTGACCTCTGGGCCTCGAAGAGCGATGACACGGTCGCACCCGGTGTCGTGACGGTCGTCGCGCTGCGCGGGTTTCTGAGCGCCAGATGCACTTTTCCTTCCATTGATGCGAGTGACAGCCGCTCCGCCTCGTGGGGAGTCACCTCCAGCGTGACGACGGTCGGCGGTGTACGCGAGACCTTCTGGCCTGAGAGAAGCGACTCATCTTCTTTGGCAGAAGACGAATCAAATCCGGTCGACAACACGGTAATGTCGCCTAACACCAGCTTCGTGGCTGACTCGCCGCCGTTCAGCACTCGAGACATGGTGGTCAGAACGTCCACGTGGTCGCCTGATTTCAGGATCCCTCCGACTGCCGTGACATCATCCACTTTGATGGCCATGGCGCGTTTCTCGGGATGGGTGATGGCCGCGATGCCGCCGGTCGTGACGTCGGTCGGCGCGAGTTTCGAGACAAGAATAGGTTCTTGCGAGGCAAGCGGCGTCAACAGTACGCGACCGATCAGTTCATCGTCCGACGGGAAGGTCCCATCAGGGACGCTCTCGGAGGGAAAAGACACCACACGGACGGCATCACCGGACAACACGGTTCCCCAGGGAAGCGCGTGGGCAGCCACGGCGACGGACGTCATTCGATTGTTCGCGCTGAGTTCGGTTCGCGTCTCATCCAGTAGTTGCTGGACATAGCCATATGCGAGTAGGCTGCTCACCGCTCCGATCGTTCCCCCCAGCCCGATCACAAGGAGTGCCCGTTGCCGAGATGTCAGCGCCATGGATATGTTCCTCGCGATACAACGTCACCACCGGCCTAATAACGGGTCACGCGGTCTCCCCGGTATGCCGCTGAGAAGTTCATTCTGCTTCCGCCGTGGGGGTGACAGGGTGCCACCGTCTCCCGGCTATTCATACGATCCGTCAAGAGATCAACGCCAGATCTCCTCGCCACCACAGGGTCAGTGTCGTCCCGAGCGCGATCACGATACCGTACCGGAGCAACGGTTCTGGACCGGTCGACGTTGCAGAGGGTGCCGGACAACCGGTGAGCGCGATCGTCAGACACCCTGCATAGACGGACCGCAGCATCATCCGCCATCCCCGGTGCCGGCAACTGACGCCCAGTGCATAGAGCCCGCCGAACAGGGCGATGGCCACGGCGGCCTGCATCACGCCGAACGGTCCTAAGCAGCTTCCGACCGCGCCAAGAAGTTTCACGTCTCCGGCCCCCATTCCTCCGCACGCATAGAACCCGATCAGCAGAGCGATGCCGACACAGTACCCGGCCAGACTACCGACCAGGCCACTCAGGCCATCGTGTGCGGTCTGTAAGGTGATGCCACCGCTCACACCTGCCATCGTGAGCCAATTCGGAATCAGGCCCCTCGCCGCGTCGCTGACCGCCCCGAGGATCACCACGACCAGAACGAATAGCATCATGTCCATCGTCACCTCGAAGGGAGATCCGACAAAGCCATGGGTTCAGCGAATCAGGCCGGCCAATCGCGTGAACATGTTCCTGATATTGCCGCCGAGCGTAAACGCTGCCGTGGCGATGACCACAGCGATCGCAGATGCGATCAATGCGTACTCAATGGCCGCCGCACCGTCTTCCTCGTGGAAAAATCGTCGCATGGCATTCAGCATGACACTCTCTCCTTATTAGAAAGAACCAGATTTCGTAGGCAGGTCACCGGCGCCTACCCCTTCCGACTAATGTATCGGAGGAATACTCGTTAGACTTAAGGCACGCCGCACTGTTTTCAATAGTCGTCAGTCCCAGCTATAAATTGCCTCCACACAATTGCCAGCGCCATGGAATGTCACCTTCTGACACAGTGCGCGGACGAGCGCGAGCCCGCGACCGAACATCGAATCATTCATGGACAAGGGTGCGGCGGGGTGGATAGCATCGAATCCCGCCCCGCTGTCTTCGACACGCACGATCAATCTGGCACCGCTCGCAGATGGAGTATGCGTTAAGGAGATCTGCACATAGCCGTCTTGCAATGCGGCCAGGCGTCGGTCGCGCTCCTGGTAATAGGCGTCGAATCCATCGGGCGACGTTTTCAGATTCGATTGTATTCCCAGTACGCCATGGTCGATTGCATTCGAGATGAGTTCCGTCAACACGGTGAAAAAGCGCTCCCGGTGTCGAGCATGGCCGGGGAGCAAGCTCACTAGCTGCATCAAGTCCGGTAGTGGATCCTCGGTCCGCATCGTGTCAGGCCCCAATCGGACCTCGATGTGCCAGGGAAGCTGCCACGAACGCTCCCGTGAGGGCGGATTAACCCGTACTGCGGATCGTTCGAGAACGATATCGCAAGAGACATCGACTATCGTAATATCGTCTTCTTGGGCACCTCCATTGGCGAAAGCGGTGAGTGTGGCCACGAGTTTCTCGAAGGTATGCAACGCCGGACCTTGCGTGACAGCCTCATGAACCCGAGGCTCGCCGAACAGATCCCCCGATGGGCTGCGCGTTTCGATCACGCCGTCCGTATACAGAATCATTCGGTCGCCCGGCTGTATGTCATACGTTTCCAGATTCGGCATGAACTCTTGGGCAGACAGCACCCCTAGGGGAGGATGCTGCGATGCCCATTGCAACCGAACCCCCGCACTCGGATTGATGACCAAGACGGGTGGAAGCCCGCCGTTCCACACCGATGCCCGGCTGCGGACCGGATTGATTTCGATTGCGCTGGCTGCACAGAAGATTCCGATCGGCATCGTGTGGTTCAACTTGCGATTGATCTCCCGTAAAATATCCCCAAGCGCGTGCCCTCGTTCGGTCATTCGATAAAACACGTCGGCCAACGGTAATGCACCGATTGCGGAGGACAACCCATGGCCCGTGAAGTCGCCCACGAGGACATGAAGAATGCCGGTCGGAGTCGTCCCGGCTAATACGACATCGCCGCCAAGGATGGTCGCAGGCGCCACATGGTAGTTGATGCCCATTCGCTCCATGCAGGGAGTCGCCAGAATTTTTGTGCGAATCTCATTTGCCACATCGATTTCATGGAGCGAGCGGTCACGATACGATTCAAGTTCCTGCTTCTGTTCAGTAACTCGCGCGTGGAGTTCCTGCACGCGTGACCAGGCTGAGAGCTTCGCCCGTAGGAGGGGAAGACTATACGGTTTTGTGAGCACATCATCCCCTCCGGAGGCAAGACATTCGGTCAGACCTGTTTCATCGGTCACGGCGGTCAAGAAAATAATCGGCACGAAGCGCGCGCCGGTTCGCTGTTTGATCAGC
>JAHBTD010000029.1 GCA_019638775.1 Fimbriimonadaceae bacterium
CCTTGCCACTACGAATTTTACGCAGATTCACGCCAGACATATACTGACACAACGATTCGTGGGCCTCACGGCTGCAACGTCCACATATAGCCATGGACGCAGGACGAGGAGCCGCGCAACGATGTGCTCTCCATGGACATTGAACGCTCAATCTCTCAACACCGGAGCGGCGCTCGCGTCATCTGACGTCCAGACAGAGCCGATTCCGCCTATACTTAGCCACGCGCGCTTAGCCGGCCCGGGACATCTCCGCAACTGCCGGAAACGCCCCCGAGGCCGCTGGGAGCTCGATGACCCGTGATAGAGAGGCACGTGTGACCGCTTCTCCTGTCACACGATGCAGAAACGTCCTGAGCCTCTCCAGAAACAGCTGCTCTTCGGCGCTCGTCCGGACGAACGGCCCACACCCCCCCATGAGCGCAGACGAATGGAACACGAGATTCAGGACCTCATAGCCCTGATGCCTCATCTGCCGTACAAGCTGCAGCATCCTCGAGGGAGTTTCCATCTCCGGCGAGAGCCATACCTTTCGCAAGACGTGCAATCGCGAAAGCAGCCCGCCGAGCTTGAACCTGCGAAACGGCTCCAACCTGAGTCGTTGCGCCATGTTCGCACAGGCCCGAAAGTCCCCATGGAGATAGCCGATGCTCACGGGAACTTCAGCAAGCGCGCCTCTCGAACCAGGCTCGCTGAACGGCTCCTGCGGGAAGGTATACAGACAAGGCGAGACGTGCGAGAAATCGGGACCGGACTCCTTCGTCCACGAGGTATACGGCGTGACGGAGGTGTCGACACGATACCCGAGCCTGGCGATCTGCTTCGCCACGCGCGCGTCGAACCCCCAACGCCCGCTTCGAAAGGCAATGGGCGCCATGTCGAACGTCTCCTCAATGGCTTCGTGTAAACATCGCAGCTTTTCAAACTGCAGGGCCGGCGGCAAGTTGCTGAGCATACTATTGAACGTCGTCAAACTCTCCCCATGCGGCGGCGTAGTCCACGGATGGCAATGCGCCCCGATCTCACATTCGCCGGCGTCCAACAGGCCCCGCAGGATGGCCGCCGCGCGCGCATCCCTGACGACGGGGTAGGTGAGGAGGTAGGTCGGCACAATACCGAACTCGCCGAACAACCTCTGCAGAATGGGCAGGCGGTACACGTTGTTGACCGTCGCATGAGAAGGCGGCGTGATACCCCACTGATCTTCTTCAACGTCGACCGTCACCACCAACTTCATAGGTGCGCATCCCTGCATGTCCCACGACCCGCTATCTGACCAGTACCTTGATTGCCTGCTTGGCACCCTCACACAGCTTGAGGGCTGCGGCACGCACATGCCGATTGTAGTACCGCACGGTCACCAGTCTTCGCCGATCGGTGGACCATTCCAATTTGTACGGTTGTGCTCCCTGCAACAGATCGACGGTGGTCATCCCCTCGCGGATTGCCGCCTCAATACGGTGATGGAGCAGGAGCAGACCAGGGCTCGCCTTGGGCATGGCTAGCGGATCGAAACCGGGCAAGTAGAAGGAATAACAGCCCTCGTAGACGAAGCCGTAGATTGCCGCGATCGGCCGTCCATCCAGCTTGAGCAGATCGAGGCTGACACGGCCCCGTTCGCTCAGCACCTGCACTACCTCCCGGTGAAATTGTCGGGCGCGGTCATCGGCAAACACCCCTCCGTTCGCGTGCAGGCTCCACCGCTTCTGATGGAGAGCCACCAACGATCCAAACGCCGCATCAACCTCGGCAGGACTCGTGGCACGTGCGTATTCCATGCGTCCGGCCCGTTGAAGGCATGTGGTCTTTCGTTGCACGGTATACCGTTTGTTTCGTCCCAGGCCGGTGCGATAGGTATCGACGTCGCCCGGCAGCCGAATCACCGGGCAGCAGCTCGTCCCCACCACCGCTCCGACCTTCCCTGCTTCGTCGTACAACTCGTTCCACTCGTCGATGGTGGACGACTCGGCAGGCATCGCAGAAAGCGTAAGGATATCCCAGTCGTTCCTCGCGTCGTTGAACAGGTATCGATACAGGCTCCGACATACGGCCCGCTTATCTCGCTCGCCCGCAATGATGTCGAGGTAGGCCGAACAGACGGCCTCGCTCCCGAGAAATCGCAATTCCCGCATCGGGATCAGACCGAGGTCCCTTCCGATGCGGAGGTAGAACGGTGCAATGCCAACCAGGCGCTCGTGCTCGTCGAACGCCAGGAGCACTCTGAGCCGATGATCTCTCAGATAATGTGTCGACCAGTAGTACAGCCACTCCCACGTGAGAAACAGACTATGTCCCGGCACGGTGCGAAGCAGTTGCTCCCAGTCCCCGGCTAGCCCCTTGAATTCATCGAGGGTCGTCACAGTGCGGATGGTGAGCGGAGCGTTCGCCTTCACGGAAGATACTCCCGCATGAGAGGAACGATGGCGGCGGCAAACTCTTCCTGTGCCTTCCACCGGTCGTCGCGTTGATCCTTCCGAGGCTCAGCAGACACCAGTACCAGTGCGCCATCAGTCCGCCCGCGGAGAAACGCTTGTTCGATCGTCGCAAGTTTCGCCTGAGTACGACCCGCGTAACTCCTGCCATTGATGTGATACCAAAACACGGCCGGGATGGACCGGCGGCTCTTTTCCAGAACGGTGCGATTCGCCGGGACCGAACCCTCCCCGACCCGCAACGCTGTGGCGTTGGCCTTCTCGTGAAGCGGAGCAGTTCCCATCCCCACCAGTTCTTTTCCCTGACGTTGCGTTTTCGTATACGCAACGTACAGATTCACTCTTCGGCCGTCCGGCGCTCGATAGGTCCGCGCAATGGATTCGTCAGCATCCGGTAGGACGACGAGGGATTCATCGTTCGGCTGGTAGTCGATGACCCAATCGCCGATGACGGTCGGGAAGGTTGCCAGCTCTTGCTTGAGTCCCGACGTCCCGCGATCAAGGGAGTACAGCGCAAGCGTCGCAGTTGCAATGGTGACGCAGGCCATCCACCAGGCACGATTCAAGGCCCGACCATGAGAGGCCGGTCCGGAAACACGTCTCTTCTCCTCCCTTTGCAAAAACGGCAGCGGCGCAGCAGGCTCCACCTTTTCCACCTTGCCCAGCAGCCAGGCCCCGACAAACAGAAACCCAAATGCAACCCAATCGACAAACAGCCCTTGAAGAATGTGGTAGGGGCCGTGAAGATCTTTCCCTCCAGCCTGTGCGTAGATCCCCATGACTGCCACGCGCACCCAATTCGCCACGATCGCAATCACGACCGACGACAGCACCAGGGTGATCCGGCTCCACCAAGCCTCCAACGTGAGGGAGGCCAGCGGCAATCCGATGGCCAGCACGGCGATGAGCAATCCAGCCCCGCTACATTCGCGCACCACTTCCAACGTCACAGTGGGAAGGATGATGGAGGTACTGTGCTCCAGCAATACGGGAATGCCGAGCGCCTGCAAGATGGCCACCGACATGTTCGCGGTCAGGAGTTGGAAGGGCCAGACAAGAGGCTCGGTCAAGCCATCGAGTACCGGCGTCATGAAAATCAAATAGGCCAGCGGAAATGCCAGTGCCCGCAGGTAGGCATATCCGCAGAGAAGCCATACAAGCCCCGCGAGCAGCAGGATCAGGGCGAGGCTGCCGGTCGTCATGACTCCGGCGATTTCGCTCGCCAAGAGCAACACTGTCGAGACCACCAGCCAGACCATTCCCGGCACGAATGCCGGTTCAATGGGGATCTGCCTCAGCGCGGGCCACTGAAGCCAGACGAGGTACAGACTGACCAGCGGCACCAGGAAGCCGTGCGAAAAGCCGTACCGGTTCCACCACAAGTTCCAGAGGTCGCCTAAAATAGGCGCGGAGAGCAGCATGAGAGGAATGCCGAGTCCAGCCGCTCGCAGCAGTACGGAATAGCGGCGGAGCACATCCGCTTTTGCACGAGCGACCACGTGCAAGGGCTTTGAACCAGGCACCGTCTCGGGAAGATCGAGCAGAGAGTTCTCCACGCGCAGGCCTCACGTACTATCGCGACTGGGGTACTCGCAGACTACTCATCGATCTTGTTGGCCGCTACCATCCGCGCCGCTCGATCCGCCTCCGGAAATCCACCAGGGAGTGACAGGGCAGTCTTCAGCTCCGACAGGGCCGCCTCCTGCTTGCCGATCTTCGAGAGCAACATCGCGTGATGGTACCGCACGGTCGGATGCTGCGGGAGCGCCGCCGAGGCTTCCGCGAGCAGTCGATGGGCATCCTCAAACCGGTTCTTTTTGTAGTAGATCCACCCGAGCGTATCCTGAATACCAGGATTCGAAGGTGCCCGATCGTGGGCGGCCAGGGCCAACCCCAGCGCATCGTCAAATTCCTGCTGTTCGGTCAGGCTGGCCGCAAGATTGTTGGCAGCCACCACGTTGTGCCGATCAAGTTGAACCGCTCGCCGATAGTGTGTATTCGCCAAATCGACCCGCCCCTGCGCCGCCAGCACCAGCCCCAACGCTGTATGGACCTCCGAATTGGTCTCGTCCTTCTTGAGCGCAGCCTGAAACGCCGACTCGGCGGCAGACAGCTTGCGCTGCACTAGATAGAGCTGGCCCAGTTCATAGTAGACCAGCGCAAGATCCGGCGCGAGGTCGACGGCCTTCCGCAAGGCCTGCTCAGCCTGGTCCGTCCTTCGCTGGGACAGATGCACCCGTCCCGCGAGTCTCCAGAGGTTCGGATCATGCGAGGCTTTTGAGAGGTACTCCTTAAGAACCGCATCTGCTCGTGGCTCCTGCTTCGACTCCACAAGTGCCACGAGGTAGTCCTGCAGAATGACCAGATCATTTGGCGCGTGCGAAAGGGCTTGGGAGAAGAGCTGCGCGGCCTCGGCCGACTGCCCCTGCACTTTGCGGAGAGTGGCCATCTTCACATAGCCAATCGGTTGACCAGGAAGCTGCCTGACGATCGCGCCATACACCTCGTCGGCCTTGGCCCAGTTTTTCCCCAAGACGTACGCATCGCCATATAACACGGCAGCTTCCAGGTTGGCGGGGTTCAATCGCAACGCCTGCCACGCTTCCTTCTCAGCCTCAGCCTGCTTCTGTTGCGCAAGATACAGTTTCGCGAGAGTGAGGTGTGCGGCCTCGTTATCAGGCTGAAGCCGGATTGCCTCACGGAGTGCTTCTTGTGCTGAATCCACACGGCCCTGCGTCAATCGGGCCAGGCCCAGGTAGAGATGAGGTCCGGAGAGGGTCGCATTCCGACCAATGGATTCTTCGAACAGGCCGACTGCTTGGGGCACATCATTCTCCGCAAGGGCGATGCGCCCCTTGAGATAGATGCCCACCGGGTCATGCTCGTCGGCTTCGAGAATGGCGCTCACGAGTGGTTTTGTCTCTGCCACCTGACCAGCGGCGAGCTTCAACTCAGCAAGGGCCTTGCGGGCCTTGTGGGAGTTCATGTCGGCAACGAGGCCGGACAGTTCTCGTTCAGCATCCCCCTGCAGGCCAAGCGCGGCATACCGTTCTGCCAGCATCAGCTTGATGGATTCCTGATCGCGGCTCAACTCGACAGCCTTACGGAACTCCTTCCGGCCCTCCTCAGGAGTTCCGGCAAAAAACAGGAAATGTCCGCGAGCGACACGCACCTCTGCAGAATCGGGAGCGGCTTCTAGGGCTCGGTCGTACCACCCGGCCGCCTGCGTGAGTTGTTGCTGTGCACCATAGATATTCGCAAGTGTGAGGAGGGGGCCCACCATCTTCGGATCGAGCTCGACCGCTTGCTTCAGGAGGCCGATCGCATCCGCGACCCGATCTGCTCCCAAGGCGACTGCGGCGCGAAGCAGATACCCCGCAGGATGTTGGGGATTGGCCGCAACCAGCGCTTCGGCGATCTTGCCGACCTCTTCCATTTTTCCTGCAGCGAGGTACAAATCGCCGAGCGACCATTTCGCGTCGAAATGGGAGGGATCGAGTTGCACCACTCGACTGAGAGCGAGGTAGGCTGCGGAAGCGTCGCCGCCTTTCAACGCCGCCTTCGCAAGCTTCCACTGGAGCACGGCATTCTCAGGAGTCGCTCGCGCGGCGTTCTTATATTCGATCACCGCTTCGCGGAACTTCTCCTGCTGAACGTAGGCGTCGCCACGACTCTCGTGTTTGGCGGCTTGCTCGGATGGTGCCTTTGTGCAGGATAAGATAATAATGCAGACGCCTAAAACACAGCAGAAGCCGAACCATCTTGGCATGACATTCTCGCCTGGGGCTGGCTTGTAGACTCCTATCATTGAGGATCATGCAACCGGGTGCCAGCAGAGGAGACGCGTATCTCTCCTCTGCTGGGCTCCTATTGGCATGAATCAGTTCGACGTCTTGTGGCTCCACTGCTTCCGCCGCAGACTGACTAAGCCGACCAATCCCGATCCAATGAGCAACATTGTGCTTGGCTCCGGAGCTCCCAGCCCCCCACCGGCAAAGGGAACATTGAATGCTCCAGCAATAGGGATTAATTGCTGGAATCCTGTGCTTGTCTGAATCACGCCGTTAAGCACTGGACCAAATGCAACTTGTTGAACTCGACCATCTGAACCGAGGATAGGAAGCGTTGTTCTTGGCGAGGCGTCCGATTGAAAGCCGAATACTGGACTAGTCTGCCCATTCTGAATCCCGTTAAGGATGTGGTTTTGTCCAGTTGCGAAGTTTCCGGTTGAGAAATTCCATATTAATCCGTTGGATCCAGGGACGTTACGGGGCGACGACGTTGTGGAGACATTTATTCCGTTACTATTTGCGATCGGACTTGAGTTGATTCCAAAGGCATTCACGCTCTGGAGATTATTTCCTTGAGCGTTAACGATTGTCCCCTGGTTCGTAAAGTCAAATCGCAACTTGTTACCATCGAACGTCCCGACGGACGTCGCTAAATTCGGTACACCAGATTGTTGTATTGGATTAAACCCAAATGATTGTATGGTAGAAGGCGTTCCTCCGATGATGGGGGCCGCATTTGCCACCTGATAGAGATAGGTCCACTTGCTCGAATCAAAGGCCGGGCTACCTGCGGCAGGTTTGTAGCTGCTGCCCAAAACGTTATCGAAGGCACTATTCGGCCGGAGCACAGCAAAATCGATGATGTTTCCGCTGCCGCCACGACTACCACCGTGGGTCGTAGCGAAGCCCACTGACTGTGGATCTAGCCCGAATGCGAGAACGTCCGCGGACGACGTTGAGGGGGTGCAGATAATAGACATGAAGGCGAGTAGCAAGATGCAGCCGATTACCGAACTTAATCTCATCCAATTCCGTAGAAGCATTGGGGCACCTCCCTGGCATCCAAAATGACGCGAAGTCCTGCGGCCAATCATGAGCCTCTTGTACAACCTCGCTAACAAGGACGATACTAGGATTCTTACTTGAGAGATCCGATCATTATTACTTAGACGTTCGACAAAGATTATTGGCGCAAGTTCGACAGGAAAAGATGCCATTTCCTCCCCGCGCCTGTTCCTTGCGAGACAAAGGCGTTATGCCTGTCGCGAGGGGACAAATCGTTACGCGAGGATGTGCTGCCTCGACTTAGCAGTAGCGAGATTCAAGTCTAAGCAGTCTGCCTCACTCGCGGATGCTTTCGCCCGTAGCGGCCCACCAGCCATGCGGAACCGGAACAAAACAGCAAAAAGCTACCGGGCTCGGGAGAGCCCAGCACGGGTGATTGCACTTGCCGAACGGAAAGCTCAAAGAAACTTCCGAAATTTGCACGACCCCAGAATTGACCGGCTGGTAGTGGCGGGAGCGAGATAGGACTTGATAGAGATATTCTCTGTATCTGGCCTGTCAGAATATTAAACTTGTCGCCTACTTTAGGCACAAACCCCGTATTCAACGACACGGAAATTGTCCCTCCGAGTATAGAAATGGGTCCGCTTACATTAAGCGCGGTATAAACACGAAGTCCCTGATGTTGGCCAATCATAAAATTCAATGCCCCATTGGCAGCCTGCGTATAGCCCCCAACATTGAGCTTACCAGTCGTCGCGTGAAGCACATCATTGAATCCACCCGGTGCCACGACGCCACCAACATTGTTCACGGTCCCTGTAATGGTGCCAGTCCCCTCCAACCTGCCTCCGTTTATGGTGAAGGAACTGGACTGGACCATATCGAATTTCCCGTTATTCACGAGCGTGCCCCCACTCATGTTGAAGGCACTGCCCTGCGCCATCGTAACTGTGGCCAAATCACTCAACGTTCTCCTGTCATTGACGAACCTGCCCCCACTGTTGAAGGTACTCCCCTGAGCCATATTAATTGTGCCGGTATTGGACACCCCTCCGAAGCCATTGGCATTTAAGGTGCCGCCTTGGTTTATATTAATTGTGCCGGAATTTGAAAGACCCCTAACAAAAGAGTTGTCGCTAAGAATCCCGGACTTCAGTTGGTTCACAGAGCCGTCCGCACTGAGTTGGCCGTTGATGTTGATCGTTCCCCCGGCACTATTCACAAGGGCCCCTGTGTCATTCCTTAAGACACCTTCGTTAATGTTTATTGCCGCTTTGTTGTTTAGACTGCCGCCTGGTTCACCTATAGTCACTAGGGTAATAATTTTCAGCTCGGGCTTCGGATCCTGGTCTTTGGCTCCAGGAATGTTAACGTTGACAGTGCCACTGTTTTCGACAGGAGAACAGATCTCCGCAGGGGAAGTAATGTCTAATGGGAAACCCGGGAAGGCGAGGCTAGATAAGCATACGGCTGACGCGCTGTTACTGTTAATGTGGAGTGTGGAAAATAATAGGACCGGAAGGAAGACATATAAAATAATAGGGAAGATCCGCTGGTTCGTCATGCACCCCTCTCTTCTGTTTCAGAAACCCAGTGTAATCTAGTTGAGCGGACATCTGGCATCACCGCCCCGCCCTTCTCTGCCTCCGCCGCCATGCTGCGATCCCGGCAAGGCCTGAACCGACGAGCACCAGCGTGCCCGGTTCCGGTGCAGACGCAGCAGCGGCGACGACAGTAAACGAAAAGCCGTTGCCGCCATCCGTGAGTCCGCTGACCCAGGCGAGCCCCGACGTGAGTGACGGCAACGAAACGCCGCCGCCAAATAACATTCCGCTATTCAATCCAGAGCAGCCTTGGGAGCAGGTGAGGAGGTTAAACCTGTTGCCCAATCCCGGCGTAAACCCGTTAATCAAGCTGAGGGAGAGACTGCCCCCGAACGTACCGTGACCGGTGACTTTGAGGACGTCGTATTGAGACCCGGCAAGCACCCCTCCAACCTTAAGGTCCAACCTCCCATAGACACCCTGCGTATAGCTCGCCAGCGTCAGCGTGCCGGGCAGCAGGCTACTCCCTGGCTGGACCATTCCTCCTGTGTTCGTCACCGTTCCTGTGATCGTCCCGCTCCCAGTCAACGCACCCGCCTGCAGAGCGATGTTGTGCGCAAACGTCCCGTTGACGATCGTCTGCGCCGCCGCGGCAGTTTGCACATAACTCCCGCTACCCGTTACCTGGCCGGCAGCCGCGACTTCGAAGCTTCCGGTATTCACGACACCGCCATGATTGATGACGGCCCCTGGGCCGACAACGCCGACCTGAATCGTTCCCGAGTTCGCCACGGCCCCGTAATTGGTGAAGGTCCCCGCATTGATCACCGTGCTGCCCGCGTTGGCGAACGTCCCGCTGTTGACCGTCGTGGAGACCACCGGCACAAACTTATTAAACGCCTGGTGATACGTGCCCGTCGAACCGACGGTCATGCTACCGGCGTTCTCCACCTTGGCACCACCGACCTGAAACGTCCCGTGAATGTGGGTGGTGCCGCTGGCTTGCTGGATATATTGCGCAACTGGTGGTGTCCGATTGGAGAAGTTGCCGAACGACGTGCCCTCGCCGATGCGCACCGTACCCGCATTGGTAAAGGTGCCGCTGTTGTTCGTTCCAGGCTGGGGGGAACCGCCAGTGGGCACCGCCTGGACGTACTGCCCGGCCGTGCCTACAGTGAACGTGCCTGAGTTCGCCACGCTGCCCTGATTGGTGAAGACACCTGTCGCAATGTTGGTCGTGCCCGCATTGGTAAAGCTGCCGGTATTCGTGGTGCTGCCGGCCAAGAATTGAGGTATGGGACTTTGCTGGAGATACTCACCGGTGGCTCCGACCGTAATCGCACCCGCATTGCGCACCGTACCGCCAATGTTCTGAAGGCGTGCGTCAATCTGCGTCGTGCCTGTGGAGGATTGGTCGTACGTCGCCGAAGCCGCACGTACGCTAATTGGGTCGATGATGAAGTCGCCGGCAGCAATGTGGATCCGCCCCGCGTTTGTAAACGGCGCGTCAGGGGTAATCGTGGTTGGCGTCACGGAGGAACCCAGACTCTGTCGCTGAATATATTCGCCTGTTTCCCCGACTACGATATAGCCAAGGCTGTGCGTCACGGTGCCTTCGTTGACAAAGGTGCCCTTGATACCAATCGAGCCCAAGCCGCCGCTATAGCTGCCGGACGCCAGGTTATTGAATCGTGATCCTTCCTGCAGGGTGAAGATTCTGTTGTTGATGAACACATCCGAATTGGTGATGGTTCCGGAGTTGATGATCCACCCGCCGACAACTCCTCCCCCGAAATTCTCAAATCGACTCTGGTTGGACAACGATGCAGAGGGCTGTATGTTGATGACCCCGACATTGGTGAACGGAACGAGATTTTCAGCAGGCGTGGCAGGAGTGATGGTGATCGTATTTCCGGTTGGATTCGGATTGGGCGCGATTTGAATCGCGGGAAGCTCACCCGGCGCTATCATCAACACCGTCAGTAGCTGGAGACACACGAGGCTGAGACGAATACCAGACCGGGGGAGAATCATGATCGGTCTCCTTCCAGATCGGCTGTCGGCCTCAGCACCGATCGCAGACGCAGAAATCGCT
>JAHBTD010000030.1 GCA_019638775.1 Fimbriimonadaceae bacterium
CCATTCATCCGGGTGGGGCGGGTGGTTGGAGACGACCTATTGGAACAGCTATTTCTTGAACAACAACAATACCGTCGGCGCGCCGGCCTACTGGCTCCTCAATGCGAATTTACACAAGACGGTGGAGTTCAGTCCTACGTCCTGGTTCCGGTTCGCGAAATTCTATCTGCAGTTGGATAACATAGCCGATAAACGGTACGTCGGCTCCGGCGGCGTCATCGCCGACAGCACGCCCGATGCGAATAAGACTTTGTTCTTCGCAGGCTACGGGCGGGCCATTTATGGAGGGGTAACGCTGGGGTTGTTCTAACCGAGGCGAACCGTGAGCGCGGTGGGCAGTTGGCGGTGCGGAACTGTAGCAACCGTGAGCACCTGTCTGTAGACAAGCTCGCCTGCGCTTGCGTAGGGTGGAGGCCGTTTTTCCTACGTAAGGGACTCGTGGACGCCATCATCCGCTCCATGTCGATTGTGCGCTCCCGTCGTGCCCTGTTGTGGCTCGCCTGCCTCCTGGCCTGTATTCGAGTGCTCGCCGTCGGGATTTGCTCCACCTGTTTCAACGAGTTCGACGCCCCCGCGTCGCGCGTCTTTTATCTCCATGACGGGAGCGACCATGACGCCTGTCACCACGGCCGCGAGCCGGTGAGTCCGCTCGTCGCCTGGGCATGCGAAGTCACTCAGGACGATGCGGATTTCGTGTTGCCGGACAGCCCCCTGTTGCCGATCATCGTGTCGTTCCTGGTTCCGCTGACTCTCCTCGGTATCTCCCGCCGGGACAGCCTGTTGCTTGCCGGTAAGGGCCGCTCCCCGCCGCTGCAGTCGCTTCTTTCGTAACGTTCACCCATACGCTTTTTGAACCACAGAGGTCGAACGCCTGCGCGTGCGCCTGGTGTGTGCGTCTTGTCGGGAGAACGCTCTCCTCGACGCATCTGCCCGGGCGGCTGCGGGTGCGAATCGCCTTTGCCCTGAAGGGCGTTCTGCGCCCGGAGGAAAGGAATTTGTGACGTCATGAGTAACTGTCTCCATACTTCGTTGCTAAGAACCCGTGTCATCGGTGGCCTGCTCCTGGGCCTGCTGTGCCCGTTGCCGCTTGCGTCGGCCGCAGACCCTTCGGTTCAGGAAGAGTCGGATGCTATCCCGGTCGTGAACGCGCCGGATGTGGTGATCTCCGCGACACGGACCCCGACCTCGATCGGCAATGTGAACCAGTCCGTCACCGTCGTCACGGAAGAACAGATCCAGCAACAGATCGCCGTCTCACCGGGGAGAAGTTTGAGCCAGATTCTGCCGAAGCTGGTACCCGGCATGTCCCAGAACGACGGCTCGCTGGATTCCGGGACGACGCAAACGATTCGAGGCCGCCAAATCGCAATTCTGATCGACGGCGTGCCACAGTTGAGTAGTCCGACGATCCAGCAGGATCTGGCGCATATCGATCCGAGCGCCATCGAGCGCATCGAGATCGTGCGCGGGGCGACCGCGATTTACGGCAACGGCGCAACCGGAGGGTTGATCAACATCATCACGAAAAAAGCCGGAGAAGGGAAACCCGCGTTCTATACCGAAGTGCAAGGTAGCGGCTCCTTGACCAGGGTCTTACGAGGACTCAGCGGCACCATCGTGCAGGGATTCCAGGGGAAGAAGGATTGGTTCGATTACAACATCGTCGGCACTTTCAATCACCAGGGGGGCATGTTCGACTCAGAAGGGTCCCGGACCATGCCGGGGACCAACGGGGTCGGCGGCTATGCCGATACGAAGACGTACAACATCCTGAGCAAATTCGGCGCCACCTTCGGCGAGCATCGATTTCAGCTGACGTTTAATCGAAAACAGACACGGCAGGATACGAACTACATCGTTGACCCCAATGTGGATGCCTTACCTCGAACGACGGCCCGCTTCGTACCGGGCCTGGCGCTCGACGACCAACCGAAGTTGACGAACACGCAGATCAGCGCCGACTATACGCATCCCCATCTCTTTCTGAACAGCCGCGTGCACATTCAAGGGTACTATCGCAGTCAACGGACGACCTTTCCGACATTCGATGTCAGGCCGTTCGGAGGAACGGAGGTATTGCAGGGCCTGCCGCAAACCGACGTGCTCGGCACCAGGGCGGAGATCACCACCCCGATTCCCGTCTACGGCAAGCCGCAAATCACCTGGGGGATGGACTTCTCCAGTCAACATGGCGATCAGATGCAGAACCTGTACGACCCCGCCGTTCTCGACGCCTCTGGAGGCCGGGTGTTCAGCAAGATCGGGCAGTCGGCCTTGCTACCCTCGCGCGTGTTTCAAACCGCAGCGGCCTTTGCCCAAGGTGAGTGGACCCCGCTCTCCTCGTTGGTTCTGCGGGCCGGCGTCCGGTAT
This sequence comes from Fimbriimonadaceae bacterium, assembly GCA_019638775.1. Classification (NCBI taxonomy): domain Bacteria; kingdom Bacillati; phylum Armatimonadota; class Fimbriimonadia; order Fimbriimonadales; family Fimbriimonadaceae; species Fimbriimonadaceae bacterium. Next base: position 2,371 of record JAHBTD010000030.1, read on the forward strand.
GAGCGGATCGGGATTTCGAGCAGCGATTTCACGGACAGCGTCGGCACGTTCTCGCCGGCCAGCACCATCAGATTCGACGCCACGGTCTTTAACGCCGGCTTTGTCTATCACTTGACGGAGCCTCTGGACCTCTTCTTCAATTTCAGCCAAGGCTTCAACGTGCCGGTGGGATCGATCGATTCGGCCTTAACCGTGACGCCGGGCACTGCCATTCAGTTCAGCAATCTGCAGCCGCAGCGGGTCAATAACTACGAACTCGGTCTGCGAGGCAACTGGAGCAAGGTGCAGGGATCTTTGTCCGGATATATTTCGAAATCATCACTGGGACTGAATTTCGATCAGTTCACGAACTCATTGCAGCGCGCACCGCAAACCATTTACGGCGTGGAGGCGACGCTCGATGTGCAACCGTACGAAGGGTGGAAGATCGGCGGCACCTATACATTTGTGGAAGGCGACCAGACGATTGGCTTCAATCCGGATGTGCGCACGCCGTTGAATGGCTTCAGCATTCAGCCGCAGAAGATTACCGCCTATCTGGAACATCTGACGGTGCCGGAATGGCAGTGGCGGAATCGCGTTCAGGTCCTGTATTCGGGCAGTCGCACCAGGTCGTTGACGGCCTTCAATTCAGGCCTCGATCCGACCGGAGACCCCTTTTCCATGACGGAATACTTCCTGGTGGACTTCATCAGCACGGTGAAGGCCGGGCCGGGAACCTTGCGTTTCGGCATCGAGAATCTTCTGAACCAGAAATATGTGGCGGCGTTCAACCAGATTCCCTTCTCCAATAGTTTTCACTACGCGGCGCGAGGAGCCACGGCGACGATCGGCTATTCGATGACGTATTGATCGATCCCGGATCGATCGAGTCCGCCCCTCTGATGTCAGCAGACTGGTTGCCGGGCCGCCCTCAAACGGCTCGGCAACCTCCTCGTATCCGCCACGTCTGTAGCAAGAGTGAGCAGCCGTCGGTAGACAATTCTCTGTGCGGTTTCGTAGGGTGAGCGCGCCCCTGGACCGTGGAGACAATCCGTGAAGATTCCGTTTCGATGCATCCATCAGTCCGCTCCGTTGAGCCGCAGTACACAAGCTGTGGCGTTGCTGGCCTTGCTGTTGATTACGATCCGGCTGGTCGCCGGATTTGTCTGCTCGACGTGTTTCAACGAGATTGAACGTCCGGACACCCGATCGTTCCATCTCCACGGCGGGGGCGATCTCGATCCCTGCCATCATGGAAGAGCCACGGCGCATCCATTGGTCAAATGGGCTTGTGCGGTCACGGTTGACGATCCCGCCGTTGTCTTGCCGGATGTGCCACAACTCTTTCTGGTGGTGTCGTCCCTGGCCGTAACGGTTCTGCTGATCGTGCCCTTTCGCGGCCGCTTCCTCATCGCGGCCACCGGCCGCGGACCTCCTCTCACGTCTGTCTGACTCCACCGTCACCACATCGATCACCATTGACGAGCCGGATCCCGCGCAGGCCGAGACGGGCGGTTCACGACGACGGTTCCGCACGCCTTGTGAAGGGCGAGTGGCCTGCGGGTTGTCTCCGGCGGACACAGACTGCGGGCTCTGTTTCGACAGGGGGCCGCAGGAGAGGAAGTTATGTCGCACGCTACAAGGTCGCGTTTTCGAATTCGCATGGCCGGTCTCACGGTGTCTCCGTGGGGTCGAGCCGCATTCCGTTCATTGTCGGTCGTGGTCACACTCGTCGCACTGACAGCCTGTATCGGCCCGCATAAGCCGGTGCCGACGCACAAGGCGGAGGCCGCGCCTGCTCCGGCACCTGAGCGAGCCGACGGGCCTGCCTCCGTTGAGGTCATGCCGGCGCCGACCGAGACGGCGGCCGGTTCGCTCCCTCCCTCCCCGCCCGTGCCGCCGCCGGCGGAGCGCGCTCAGTCGACCTCTCCGGACGTCCCGGTGGTGAATGTCAAACCGGTGTATGTCATGGCCCAGCAGGAGTCGTACCATGCCAGCCATGCCACCACGGCCACTAAGACCGACACGCCGATCATGGAAACGCCGTTTTCCATCCAGGTCGTTCCGCAGCAGGTGTTGAAGGATCAACAGACGACGCGGCTCGACCATGCGCTGAACAATGTCAGCGGAGTCTTTGCCAATCAGTCGCTGAGCCTGTTCGAGTCTTTTACGATTCGAGGGTTTGAAACGTTCGACTACTATCGGGAAGGAACCCGGTTCCAGTCGGCCCTGACGCAAACCGGCCGGAGGGAAATGGCGAATCTGGAGCGGATCGAGGTCCTGAAGGGGCCGGCCTCGATTCTCTACGGACGGATCCAGCCTGGCGGCATGATCAATCTCGTCACCAAGAAGCCGCTGGAAGAATCCTACTATTCGATCCAGCAGCAGGTCGGGTCCTACGATTTCTACCGTACCGCTTTGGATGCGACCAGCAAACTCAACGAATCGGGGTCGCTGCTGTATCGCTTCAACATGTCCTATGAAAACAAGGGCTCATTTCGGGAGTTTATCGATGACCAGAAACTGTTCATTGCGCCGGTGGTGCAATGGAAATTGAGCAACCGCACGCAGATCACCTTCGACGGGGAATACAGCAAGGGCAAAGTCCGTCCGGACTATGGCACCGTGGCTCTCGGCACCAGGCCGGCCAATCTGCCGATTGAGCGCAACCTGGGCGAGTCCTTCGCCAAGGCGGACTACACGACCCTGCTCGGCGGATTCAATTGGTCGCATGAGTTCAACAGCCAGTGGAAGATTCAGCACCGGGCCTATCTGCAATCAACGAAGGAAGACGATCAGGTGGTGCTGCCGCTGGCCCTGCAGGCCGACAACGAAACCTTGGATCGATTTTTCGCCGGTTTCCAGGGCAACAAACACAAGACCTATACGACCAGTCTCGATCTGACCGGGCATTTCGACACGTTCGGGCTCAAACACCGGCTTTTGGCGGGAGGGGACTACTACCAGTTCAAGAATACCGCCACCATCGTCGATAACTTCGCCTTTCCCTCCATCAACATCTTTAATCCGGTTCATGGCGGGAGTCCGATTCCCGATCCGGCGGATAATTTTGTGTTCGATCTCCGCGAGAAATGGTTCGGCCTCTACCTGCAAGACCAGGTGGAACTGCCGTTTCATCTCCATCTATTGGCGGGCCTGCGGTACGACAGCGCGGAGATCACGAGCGACAGTACGTTCGGCGGGACGCGGACCGTGTCGAGCAGCCGGCAGTCTGCCGTCACTCCGCGTGTGGGTCTGCTGTGGCAGCCGATCAAGGAACTCGCGTTCTACGGCAACTATGTCGAAGGCTTCGGTGTCCCGAATGTCGGAGCGCTGGGAGTAACCGGGGCGCCGCTGAGAGCGGAAACCTCCCAGCAGTGGGAGGCCGGCATCAAGACCGATCTCTTCGATGGTCGCTGGACGGCGACCCTTTCCTGGTTTGAATTGACAAAGCAGAATGTGGCCACGGGCCATCCCGATCCCGCGCTGGCCGCCTTGGGGTTCTCCGTGCAAACGGGTGAAGCGCGCAATAAGGGGATCGAACTGGACGTCGCCGGAGAAGTGCTCCCGGGATTGGATGTGATCGCGACCTATACGTACACCGATTCCGTCATCACTCAGATGAACGACGGCACGGTCGGCAATCGCTTCCCCAATGTCCCGAAACATGCGGGCAGCCTGTGGACGACCTACCGGTTCCAGGAACCGCGTCTGACTGGGTGGAAAGTCGGGGCCGGGGTGGTGGCGAGAGGCGAGCGGGACGGCAATCGGGAAAACGACTACCAGATGCCGGGATATGTCCTCGTCAACCTGATGGCGAGTTATACGATACACGTGGGGCCCACACGACTCACCGCGCAACTGAACGTCGACAATCTTTTAGGCCAGGAATACTTCCCGAGCAGCGCAGGATTGGGTCGCGGCCGGATCGACATCGGGACTCCGCGCTTCTTCCTGGGATCGATCCGGATGGAGTTCTAACGGCGTGAAACGTGCGCGAGGACACAATAACGGTGACATGTCGAGAGCCCGGTTCCCGAGTCGCCGGGAGAATATCAGTCCGCACCGCGAAATCGCGGTGCGGACTGTAGCAACTGTGAGCAGGCATCCGTAGACAGGCCATGGAATGGCTGCGTACAGTCGAACAGTATTACTGCGGAGATCGATTCGTGCATTCGCCGGTACGCCTCATCCCCCATAGGCCGCTTGATCGACGGTTGTCATTTTTGGCGGTCGGCACGGCCTGCCTCTTGATCATCATTCGGGTCATCGCGGCGGTGGTCTGCGCGGCCTGTTTCTACGACTTTGAAGAGCCACAGCGCCGCTCCTTCCATCTACATACCGCCGGCGACCGGTCCCCCTGTCACAATGGCCGAGTCGAAGTCGATCCGGTAACCGCCTGGGCCTGTCAGGTCAACAAAGATGAACCAGCATGTGTGTTGCCGGAAATCCCTCGTCTGCCGGTACTTGTATCGTTCTTCCTGCCGTTGATCCTGCTGATGTGGTCCTATCCTGGCCGCCCGCTGGTCGCGGCTCATGGCCGCGGTCCCCCGTTCCTCGCGCACTGATTCAATTCCAGTCACTTGTTTCTCGACCGATCCGTTGCCACGCAGACGGCCTGCGCTCGTCGGCCAGCTGCGCGATTGGTGTCGAGGTCATTCTTGCGCGACCTACATGAATCGGGTCGAAAGGGGAACGCATGCGTTGGTCAACCTGCGCCGCGAGAGGCGCCGTTTTGTCTCGATGTGTCACGGGGATGGGCATTGTCTTAGGGGTACTGGGGGCAGGGCCTGGATTTTCGGCGGAGCCCCTGCCAGCGCCCACGGCTGACGCGGAAACGGTACCGGAGGTCGGTATGCCTGAAGTGGTGGTCTCCGCCACGCGCACACCGCAGTCGATTGCGACGATTCCGGGGTCGGTCACCGTCATCACGGAGCAGCAGATTCAGCAACAAAACACGATTTCGCCCACACGAGCGTTAAATGATCTGTTGGGGAAATTGGTGCCGGGCTTCAGCCAGGCGGACCAGAGCACCGCCACGTCGTTTGCACAAACCTTGCGCGGGCGTGACATTCAAGTGTTGGTGGACGGGGTGCCGCAAAACACCAGTCCGATGACGGGTCGCGACCTGTTCACGATCGATCCGAGCGCGATCGAGCGAATCGAGGTGATTCGCGGCGCCACGGCGGTGTATGGCAACGGCGCGACAGGCGGGCTTGTCAACATCATCACCAGGAGAGGGACGGACGGCAAGCCAGTCTATACGAGCGATACGAGCCTCAACATCGCGCCGCGCCGCCCGGGGCAGAGCATCGGCGGCACTCTCACGCAAGGAGTCTCGGGGAAAAAAGGCGCGGTCGACTATGTGGTGACCGGCGCATTCAATCATATTGGCGGGACCTTTGATGCCCAGGGAGATCGGGCGATGCCCAGTCATGGCGGTGGCATCGGGAGTGTGGCGAACTCAAATACCTATAATCTGTTTACCAAGATCGGCTATCAGTTCAGCGAGGAGCAGCGGTTGCAACTCTCCGTGAACTATCTGCAACACCGCCAGCACTCGGATTTCATCGTGGACGGGGCTGGCTCTTTGGTGTGCCCCACTCCGCAGAGTCCCGGCTGCTTTCGCAGCAAACAGCGGTATCTATCGGGGATGCAGCTGGACGACCAACAGCTTGGGGAGAACGCGAATGTGAATCTGGAGTACACGCACCGGTCGTTATGGGGAAGTCAGATCAAGACGCAGCTGTTTCACATGAATAATTCGACCCGGTATCAGCCATGGGATGCGCGTGCGTTCGGAGGACCCCTCCAGCAAGGCTCGCAGGATTCGCGTAAATGGGGCGGTCGGTTCTGGGCGACGACGCCGATTCCCCTCTACGGCGATCCTGAGATTCTGTGGGGCGCCGACTACATCGTGGAAAACGGCGGGAGCCGTTCAACGTTCTTCGATAATGCGCAATTCGATGCCAGCGGAGGGCGTATTTTCACGAAAAACGGTGTCGAGCAAACCGGCAAAACCTTGCTTCGGAATATCGGGACGTTCGCGCAGATGCAGTGGCATCCTCATGAGCGATGGCTGCTGCGGGGCGGCGTACGATACGAGGATGTCCGCCTGGAGGCGTCGGATTTTATCAACTTCATCCAGAACACTATTCAGGGGGGGACGGTCGGGTACAGCGCCACGGTGTTCAACGCAGGGACAGTGGTTGATCTCACAAGGGAAATCAACACGTTCTTTAACTACTCCGAAGGCTTTTCGCTGCCGAGCCTGGCCGACTCGTTTGCTTTCCAGCCGTCGGGTAGTTTGGAATCGGTGAAGCCGAAGGCCATTCGTGTGCGGAATTATGAAGTTGGGCTTCGCGGCACGTGGAGCCCTTTGAGCGCCTCCTTGTCGCTATTCCGCAGCACCTCTCAATTCGGGGCCGTGTTCAACCTCCTGACGGGGCAACTTCAACAGGTGCCGGAAGTCATCGAAGGCATCGAGGCGGCGGTGGATGCGCGGCCAAGCGATCGCCTGCGAATCGGCGGGACCCTGACCTATCAAAAAGGGAAAGCGGACCTCACGAATGACGGGAATTACACGCCTCTAACTACGGCTCGTATTCCGCCGCTCAAATTGACTGCGTACCTTGAGCACGAGACCGTGCCGGAGTGGCAATGGCGCAATCGCATTCAGATGCTGTACTCCGGAACGCGTAGTCAGTCCCACGAGGCATTTCTGGCGGGACGCGGCGGGGATAGTCTGGCGGTGTCGAGCTATGTGATCGTGGATCTCTACAGCACGATCAAGGCCGGGCCCGGGTATCTGCGGCTCGGGGTCGAGAATCTTCTGAACAAGATGTATTTCCTGCCGCAGGCACAAATCGTCGGAACCGGGATTACGGGTGGGCGAGGCACCGTATTGACAGTCGGTTACAACATGAAGTTCTGATTGCGATCTTCGCCCAAAGATCGTCAATGTCGCTGTTTGTGAGGCGGGAGCGTGGCTGTTTGAAGGAAGCCTCAATGCGATTGCTCGCCCTTCTCTCAACCTCCGCACCTGCCGACCGGCAGGTGCGAGGCCCATCCATCTCCGTGACGGACCGTCGGATGTAGCATCCGTGAGCAGGAGGTAGTAGACATGAGGGAAGTAGTTTCGTATGGTAGGGGGTCTTACACCTAGATCGAAAGTGTGTCTGGTGAACGACGTCCTCCACATCATGCCTCTTCGTGGGCGAACGGGGCGGGCCCCGTAGATGCTCTTTGTCGTCTCCTGTCTGTTGGTGGCTATCCGTGTGGTTGCCGGCTTCGTGTGTCACACGTGCTTTGTTGATTTCGAACGGCCGACCTCTCGGAGTTTCCATCTCCATGCCGGGGGAGACCGTGATCCCTGTCACCACGGTCAAGCCGAGGCAAGTCCCCTGACGACCTGGGCCTGCACGGTGACGCAGGACGAAACGGCGTTCATCCTTCCGGACGTACCACGTCTCCCGATTGTGGTCTCTGAGTTTGTGCCGCTGGTCGTGCTCCTGTTGTCCTATCGCACCCTGTTTCAAATTGCGGCCCACGGCCGCGGTCCTCCCGTGACGTACTCCTGATCACCCGTTTCATCCGTACTGAATAGCCACCGTCCCGATGCGGGTCCGAGGGGTATGGAGCCGTGTTGTGGAATACGTCTTCACCCGGCGTCCGTCTGTCGCTCGAAGGGGGACTTCCGTGAGGACCTTGGTATCACTGCCGCGATGCTGCGTCTGCAGGGCACAGGAGTGTCTGTCGCATGTCTGGTAGAGCCGTCACATCTTCGTCGAATGCGGGAGTAGCTCGCGAGCTCGTGCAAGCCGGAGTACGGGACCGTCGCGCGCGAATGTGGCGAACGTGGTGGGTGCAGGCGCATCTCTATGTGGGCCTGATCGTAGGGGCGTTGCTGGTGGTCTTCGGATTGACGGGCAGTATCCTGGTGTTCTTTCAGGACATCGACGAGTGGCTGAATCCGACGGTGCTGACGGTGGACGCGCCTGCAGAGGGGCAGAGTAGCCACCGGCCGATCGGTGAGATTTTGGCGGCGGCGGAACGGGCGGCGGCGCCGGGGAGTCGTATCACGCAGGTCTATGGGGCGACGACTCGCGAACGGGTCATGGCCGTCTATATGGAGCAGCCGTCGAAAGCCTGGCAGCGGATTTTTGTCGATCCCTACCGGGCCCGGGTGACAGGGGTACGCAGTTATGGGC
>JAHBTD010000031.1 GCA_019638775.1 Fimbriimonadaceae bacterium
CCAACTTTCTCAATGCCGACGCCTTCACCAAACTCGTACTGCAGCCCTATCGAGACGCGCAGTTCGGGCCAAACACCGGGCCGTTCCTCTTCGAGTTCCAACGGCACGGGATGCCGGCGGAAGAGTTCATCGGGAAACTTGATGACTTCTTCGACAGCGTCTCAGCGGAATTCCGCTATGCCGTGGAGATACGGAATGCTGGCCTGCTCGGGCCACGCTACCACGACATGCTGAGGGCACACGGAGTTGCTCATGTCTACAATCATTGGTCCTATATGCCCCCGCTGGCCGAACAGCATCAACGCATGAAGACCATGACGGCCCCGTTCACCGTAATTCGGCTCTTGACCCCATTAAAAATGACTTACGAGGCAGCGAAGAAACGAGCGGAGCCCTATGACAAAATCGTGGGGGAGCTACCGGAGATGCGCAAAGATACGGTGAGTCTTATACAGGAAGCCACAGCAGAGAATCGGTCGACCTATATCCTCGTCAACAACCGAGCCGAAGGGAATGCCCCGCTGACCATTCAGGCACTTATCGACCGCCTACAAACCGAACGCTGAAAGGCAATCTGGACCCACAACTCCTATGCAGCTGCATTGTTTGCCGCGCCTCTCGACGCGAATGGGGAAAACGTCTGTGACGAGATCGCCTTGAGAGCGGCCGCCCTGGCCTTGAGGGCCCGTCGATACGCCCCATCTTCTCCATACTTGAGGATGGAGAACTTCTTGTGCCGGGATTGACAGTTCTCGATCGGCCATTGGACGTCCCAGTAGAGCCGATGGACGCGGCGCCCCTTGGAGAATTCCCATCGGTCGATACGGCTCAGCCCTGAAACGCCAGAGCGATTCGTCTTCTTGAGAATGGCACAGTAGACTGGCTTGCTCAGCGGAGGATTGGACCTGATCAGCGCGTCCCGGTAAGTCGTGGCTGCAACCAACGCCTGCTCAGCTCCGCCGTAGCGGCCGTCACTGAAGCTTCGTACATAAATGCGGGTACGACGTTGTACAGTCACCCGCCAACAGTGCGTGTGGGAGGCCTCGTGATCAATGCGATGAATATTCAACACAAGCCAGCGTCCACCTTATGCCCGGCGAGGTAGGACTCCAAGTAAGCGGCATCTTCACCTGGAATCGTTTTCAAACGTACTCCGAATTCTTCCGTCCGTACCCACGTCACCAAAGCCTCATCCAACACGAGAGCCCGACGCTTTGTTGGTAGGACAACGAATAAGGACAGCGTCATCCCCGGCGTCACTTCGGCCTGACTCTCGACATGGCAATGGTGCATTGAGAGCCCAACAATTTTGCCCACGTCGTATAGATTGTCTTGTGCTGAATGGAACACACAGGACAGAGGCGCGTCTTCGAAAACGCTATTTGGCAGTTCGGCAATGGACATAGGTCAAAGTGTACTCACGCTCTCGACTCAGTCATATTCCTCTTTCGACGGGACCAAGTACCGCTCGCCCGTGCATCACGGTCTAAAAGCCCTGGTCACCTGAGGTCATATCTTCACGACTAGGGGTCTTTGTTTCAGTCTTTCATTGATATCCCGTCGTCCCCGGTCGGTTTCTGGCACTCCAACTGATCCCATTCTCCGGCGCGAACTGCCTCATGACGCATCCGCATCAGTCTTGCCACAACCTCGAGTCCATTCAACACGTCAACCGGGTCTTTGGCGTCCAGGCGGAGAATCAGATCACGAACCCACCAATGAGTCGCGGGGGACGACAATAACATCGACCGCATAACATTGTATTGGTCAGCCCATCGCATGGTATCGCCTTATGACATGTTCTATTGAAACCACCGTTTCTGTATTACCTGCGGTGGCTTGATGTAAGAATAATCGGGCGCAAAAGGGAATGCTCTATATCACCAATCGCAACCCCTTCCATTCAGGCCTCTCTTGATCAACGCTTCAATGCTGCAAAGACCCTGGCTATAGACACGTCGAGGAGTGAAGGACATTCCATACACCAACACAACCAGCTAAAAATCCGACACAAACACCACGATGCACAATCAGACTCGCATCCTATCTCTTTGAAAAGCGCACCCCGGGAATCTACCTCGCCCTTCCAATGTTCACCTACTCCGATACGGCCATTGCCGTTCCGTTAGGGGGAACCCCAATCACATAAGGCAAATGCTCCTACGCTCAGATGGGGAAACCACTTAAAATCCCCTTGGGCACTGTCGCCTACAGTTACCTGAAACCAATCATGCGCGAAGCACAGCAATGCGTCGCACTGGCACCCGAGAGCCTTGGAAGGAGATTGCACCATGCCCGCCGGCATTAGGACATCGCTAACACGGGTCTATACGTATCCCGCATATCTCACATATTCTTCCTATGCTGCCTTGCCGGCTGCGGTCAGAGAAGAAGCTGATCAAATGCAATCGCTGTGGAATGCGATGGTCGACGTTTATGAAGTCGCCCATCGCCAACAGGAGCGCCTTCACAAACAATTCCTTCAAACGAGTCGCACGACGACGCGCGCAGCTGGCGGCACACGTTCGATTGGCGATCCCCTTGAGTGCATCAAACAATTGCGTGGGCAGAACGACTCCCTCGAGGACGCGACTCTTCTTGCCCTTTCTCGTACCTATCGCACAGCTGCGGCTGAGTACGAAGCCTCCCAACATCACAATATCGACCGATGTCTCCCTTACCCTGAGAGCATGAAGCAGGAGCTTTCCCAGATCACCAAACGTCTGCATGACACTCTGCACCAACTCGCACGCACAAGCCCTCTGTCTCGTTCACACAGCAATGCCGTGCTCGAACGAATGAAAACAGCCATCCGCCGCGTGCCCCTCGGAAATCTTCCACCTAGCAAGGAAACAGGTCCGCCGACCTCGTTATTCTTTACTCACAACTTCGGTTCGCAAGGAGTCCGCATCCAATCGTTAACTCGCGCAGACATGACCCAGTCGGGCTCCTCATTTGCCGCCAATCGTCTACTTACACTCAACCCGGACTCGCAACTCGCAGAGGACACCGACCCCCGAGACCGGGGCCAACGAGATTTTTGCAGAACCGAGGGGGAACTTTTCGTTCGCAACGTCCCAATTCCGTTTGAAATCATCCTTACTCCCCTTCTGCCCAAAGACGCTCTTCTCAAACAGGTCTCTCTCATTGGTTCACAACAGCGACCACAGACGAGCGTCAACTTTGACAGTTCCAACGCACGTCTCAGGAACGACACGACATGGCAGTGGCACCTTCAATTCACGCTAATCGTACCGCCGACCCAGCAATCGGAACCAAAAAAATACGGGATGATCGCCCTTGATTTTGATCATCGACTCATAAATGACGCGACCCCCCTTGTTAGGGTGGGAGAATGGGTATCTGACACGGGCAAACACGAATCCGTCTTCTTTCCCGCGCGGATACTAAAAAATCTAATTGCGGCATACGAAGCCAGGGAAGCCCTCAATGTTCAGCACCTCGCCCTCAAACAACTATTTGTTCATTTTCCATTTGGTGAGGCACTCGCCGATATGGTCAAGGAGCCCATTCACAGCGATGTGCCACTGAGCAGAAAGAGGCTTCGATGCATTGCTCATCAGGCAGTTGAAAAGGCCTACAGCGCTCCCCTTACAAGCATAATCCGAGAAATACTCTCGCAAATTCGGAACACACGAATCGATGTAGTGAGACGGCGCCGACAATGGCGCAGAGACCGAACCGAGTTTTACGACAAGCTTGCGCATCGCCTGTCGAGAGAAGCCGGGACTATTGTGCTGACTCCAATACTGATGCCTGGACCTTCAGGCTCCGAGGGATCTTCTACCTGTACGACAAGCAGTGCGCCATTAGCACAAGCCCTCGCACATTCCATCAACATGCAAGAGTTTATTCATCGACTTCGGCATGCCGCGCCCATCTATCGGACCACACTTCATTTTGTACAATCCATGCATGCCTTGATCGCCTGACTTACGCGGCCCCTTGCAAAGATACTCCGACGTTCTCAACCAACAGCTTCGCCCCATCCCACTCCAGTCCTTGAGACAGCGCCTACCAAAACAATAACCACCGCCTCACGATCGCCTCTGCGTTGTGCACACCACAATGAGGCCCCCATGCTTGGCACAGTCGATTTGCTTCCACACACCCAAGTGGTTACGAACAGCACACCTACCAATGCTTCCTCTGCTGATCTGTCTCAGAGTGGGGATGATTCCCCAGTATTGCCCCGGTTAGCCGCCGAACCAGTTGGTATGAAAACCGAGGCGGTGCCCGATCCTCCGCCCCCACGACGCGATGAAGAAGACGACGAAGATGAACAGGACCCGATTGTTAGCCTCGAACAGGACTCCAATGATTTTCAGCGCGCGACGATCTCCATCGTGATGACGCTGCTCCCAACGGACCGCCACCCTGACGGCCGCCTCACACTCATCGGCGTACGAAGTCACAACCTCCCGCCGCAGCTGACTACCGCACGATTCAACGACTTATTGCCCCTTCCGGAATCTCTGAGCCAGGCCCTCACACGTTGGGAGCAGACCTTTCCTGCGGCGCTAACGGCACGGAAAACCCAGCGGGACGCAAGAGCCGCCGAGCAACAGACTAGAAGCCTGGAACAGGAGAAAAAGCGCGAAGCGGAACGGCAAGCCAGAAAAGCCAAAGTTGCTAAGCCGACCGCCGCGAAAGCCACGTCCGTGGCCCCAACACCCAAACCGGATCGCGAACAACACTCAGACGATTCCCCCTCAAACACAGCCCTTCCTCAAGCCGGCTTATTCGAGTAGCGAAAGGAGCCTTATGGTTACGCTTCAACTTGAAGGACAAGAAATTCAATTGCCCCCCGAAATCGCCATCAGCGACGATGCGGTTCGCAAAGCGATCGCCCCCCTCTTCCCACAAGCCGCCCATGCCACCATTCAGCGAACCACTGACACGAATGGGATGACAACGATTAGGCTCACGAAACAGGCTGGAACGAAAGGAAATTACCATGTCATCCTCCGTCAGCTTATCGAGTCCCCCCGCCACGTCAATCCCGCCCTCACGCTCTACCAGACATACCAAGCTGAGTCCCAACCAACCCAGGCAACGGTCGAATCCATACTCCTCACGCAGCAAAAGCTGCGTCTCGCCATTGAGCATGGTGAAAAGGAATACAAAGAAACAGCTACCATTAAGGAGCGACTCACAAGCACTCCTGGCTCGCCCAGCCGCATCCTTCCACCTGGGTTTTAACCTGCCCTCCACACCGTTGAACCTTGTTCTCGCATCCCTCAAAAACACAGAGGTTATCTCGGTCCCCTCATGCCTCGAATATCTGGAGGAGAGAGAGCGCGACTTTTGTATTGTCAACACGTTCCATGAGATCTTTCCACGGAGGTTTCGCACTGCCGCCGCCGCCCTTCCGCATCGAAGCATCAAGGAGGCCGCAGAACAGCTTCAAGAAGAGTTCATTAAACTAGTCGAGCAACACTACTTCCCGCTCGATAGCTGGGACACCGAATGGATTCGAGACCGCTTCCCATTCATTCCCATACATTTGGAAAATTATGATTGTGAGTCGGAATTCGAAGAGGTACCGCTTCCAATCTGTATCGCAGCGGCCTGGGTGGGACACTATTCCTACGCCCCCACCTGGACGAATATTCAAGAAGAACTCAGCGAGCACGCTACAATTCCACGATGCTTTTTGAATCCTCAACACCGGTGCAACGTTCAATTTCTTGACTTCAGGAGACGTTGTGCCAGACGGCGCTTTCCCATTTCAGGATTTCCCCAGGTCATCGACATCCTCGGCCACTGCACCGGATCTCTGTTCCTTGACATCAGCTATGACTGCGAGTCACCAGATCACCCGTACCAATGGAACAAACGGGATCTCAAAGCTTTGGCTCGCCAATGGAAACGGGCGCAACTCATGCAAGAAGCCATGAATAACACGACTAAAGCCTTACTCGACAATCCGTCCGCATGGGAAACGATTTTCAGCTGCTGGTCCGATCTTTGTACTGCAACACATGAGGCGCAAACATGAGAGATGCAAGCTCGGGGCACGACGCGTCTCTGCACTTCATCGGCGGGCAATTGCTTCTTGAATACAAGGATGGTGAAGCGGTTGTCAGAAAATGTATTTCACCAGAGGCTGCCAGGAATGCGTTCTCATCAGCCGGGATAGATTCCGACTGGCTCCCAGAACATGTCTGCCGCTATGGCATAGGCCCCGGAGGTCCATGGCTGCTCCTCCGATTTCCCCCTGGTCGATACCTGGTCCCATTGGCTGACCCCATTAGACTTTCCGGAGGAGGGGCCCCACACACAATGCTTGCCGTCCCGATGCCGGGGTTGTTGTTTCTGGGGTATGGGACCCGTTATTACGTCTGGGCCTACAAGCTATGGAAGCACGCGGCAACAAAACTCTTCAAGGCACCGCTTGCAAACGTGTACCCTGATGGCGCGATCTGTTTCGGAAACGTCCATCCACGGGTTGCCCACGGCAACACGATTGCAAACAACTGGCGACTATTCTGGGATAGTAACTTTTCCGACCATCTCGCAAATGGGAAATCCGCCACCCATCCGGACAATATCTTGCCCTTCCTGGCGAAACTTCACTCAACTGAGGCACAAGACTATCCTCTCGATGATCTTGAGCCGGCTCACCTCTCAATTGCCGCCATCATTCGTCAACTGATGGAGAGCGGGAAGTAGTAATCACATATGACGAGGACGTCTCCTTTTATTAAACACCACATTGCGAGTTGTCTACTTCCCGCCGACAATTCCACCCTTTACGACTATGTTCTGGCTGGCAACGGGGTCTTCATTCGCGGCAAACGTAGAGAACTGTCAGTGCTTTTTCCAATTGTCGAACATCCAATTGCCGGCCTTCCTCCCATTGCGGGCAGCCTGACGCTCACGATTCCGAGAATTCCACAACGGTTCATCCAAGAGATGATGGAAGAGGCACTAGGAGCCTGCGCAGAGCCGGCGGGTCCCGTAGAAAGTCTATTTCATTTTGAACACGACACAGATTGGTCCATGACTATTCCAGACCAGATTCGTACGCCATTCTCAGTCCAACCTAGCACCCCTGAACGCTGTCCATCTTACGAGCATGCCATTGTCGAGATTCACTCACACCACACCATGGCTCCACGGTTTTCTGTCGTGGACGATGAAGACGAAACGGGGTTTCGAATATACGGTGTGTGTGGATGGTTGACCACTCGCCCGTCCATTACATTTCGTGTCGGGCTGTATGGCCATTTCATCCCAATCCCAGCGGAGTTCGTTGCAGAGCTACCTCCCACACTTCAGGACACATATAGACAATGAGGGGCGAGATGTCATCGCGACAGGTTGTCACTGCAGGGAATCGCAGCATAGAACAAAACACCAGCACACACCTGGACCTTAGTCATGTACATGCCGTGAATGTGCTTCCTAAGCAGTGCCAACGCCTCCATCTCATCCAAATCGGATGTGGGGGCATCGGAGCGTTTCTTGGTATCCACGTCGCCCGCCTCGCACGGGAGTGTTTCCGTCTATTTGATACGGTGAAGGTCACTTTCTATGATGGGGACACAATTGAAGAAAAGAACCTACGTCGTCAAAACTTCTGTCAGGCAGAAATCGGACACAATAAAGCAGAGGCCTTAGCATTTCGAATCTCTACCGCTTGGGGGATTCCCATTCGCGCGTTTCCACGGCATTTCTCGGAGAAAGAGGCACAGCCTGAGTACGACACCCTGACCATTCTTCTCGGTTGCGTTGACACAGCAAGGGCTAGGCGTAGCCTCCATCAAGCTCTCGCGCGATTGAACACCAGAAACGATGCCCAAGCATGGCTGATTGATGGTGGGAACCTCACCACCCACGGGCAAGTGTTAGTTGGTAACGTCGTCAAAGACTTTAACCCAGACGAGAGCTTTCAGCTGCGCACTGTGTGCCAGTCACTCCCCGCGCCAGCGCTTGTGCACCCAGAATTGCTCAAACGAGAACGTCGCCCCGTCAACACTCAACCGCGGTCATGTGCTGAACTTGCACTAAGTGACCCGCAATCCCTCACGATCAATAGCATCATTGCCTCGCACATGGCGGACTACCTGCTTCGACTCGTCATCACCAAAGACCTTCGCCGTTTTGCAACATATATCGATATGGATACTGGCTCAGCGCGCTCCCTGGCCATTACTTCGACGGGAATCTCCCGTGCACTAGGCTTATACCAAAACAAGTCTATGGGGAGGGCTTCCTAGCCATGAACCTACGACACCGCTAAAGAAAGTCGGTAATACAAGATGACAATACTTCGATCAAAGAAGATCAAGCTCCGACGATCCACATCGAATGCTTACGTTCTTGGAAATGCCGTACGCTTATAGCGCCTGGATTCAACGCTGGGGCCTTTCCGGTATTTTGTGGATTTCTACGGCAAGTCTGACGCACGCCGCACAGCCTCTCCCCCAGGAACTGATGAATCAATGGTTTGCAGTTGAAGTCTTGAGTGGAGCCAAAATTCCTTTATCGATTGAATTCGTGCCATCTCCATGGTCACTGATCCGGCTACGGCTGGCGCCGGACGAACGACTCTTGGTGTTATTTAATGCTCCCGTACAAGACTGCACGATTAGTGGCGACGCCCGGCTAGATCCAGATCGAGGTCGGATCCACATCCGAAGCCATGCCATCACGTGCCGTACTGCTAGAGGATTTGAAACTAGACTCTTCACTGGAACGGTGGTTTCTGAAACTGACGGGTTTCAAGGGGTCCCGTTGTCATTGGCACATCAAAGCCAGGATCAGAAGGGGTACATCGTCCCAGCCGGAGTCCAAGGCACCCTGGTCGTCCTTCCACACAACCCTCCCGAGAGAGTCGACGCCCCTCCCCCATCTCGCAAGTAATCGCTATCCATCTCTTTCGCTGCCCGCATTCGATGCACACTCTTGATGCCTTCAGTCTCTCGGTGGAGCCATGTTAAAGCGAAAACGGCGTTCTCTTCCACACTGAACGCCACTCGCCGGACACGTGCGGCACTCGCGGAGGGAGCGGCACCGTCCCGACTGGAGGAGCCTATAGGAACACTGTCACGCGGCAAGTGTAGCCGGACGTGAATGCGTGGCCCAATCGAGCAGAATGGGCTAGCACGCCAATATCGAGCGACGGTGCATGATCACTAAAGAGAAAGGCGTCAGTATGA
This sequence comes from Fimbriimonadaceae bacterium, assembly GCA_019638775.1. Classification (NCBI taxonomy): domain Bacteria; kingdom Bacillati; phylum Armatimonadota; class Fimbriimonadia; order Fimbriimonadales; family Fimbriimonadaceae; species Fimbriimonadaceae bacterium. The sequence goes on from JAHBTD010000031.1 coordinate 9,189, forward strand.
AAGAAGCAGATGCACGCCTACCCCAAGGGATGCCAGGACTATGGCGAATAAAACTCAGCGACAATGGGCCGGTAACTATTGTCACGCCACGAGAGGACGAGGATGAAGATCTAACGATTGCGGTGATCACTGAGCCCTTCAACAACAGAAAGGAGGTCCTCGCGAACGCATACCTGATCGCTGCAGCTCCGAAACTGTATGAACAACTACGACTCTTAGTCCGTTGGGCAGAGGACCAGGGAGAATCGTGCAGATTCGCACAGGATGCTCTCGCTGCAGCACAGGGAGAATCTCACACAACGTGCGCGGGCCCATGTATCGCGGGGCTTATGCCGGGTGAAGCGTGTGAGCAATGCGGCAAGCTCTGTGAGGATAGTGAGACAGAGCTATGACACTGCATTTCACAGCGGGCCCATGGGTCGTCTACAGATCTTTGAATCGATAGAAGCCATCTCGACTGTATCCATTACCTTGACAAGCCTTTCATCGATTGACCAGGTGCTTCGCCAGTTTCAAGACGCCCAGCTTGATTCTGATGATGTTTTGTTCCGTCGTCATGATCCTCGCTCCTTTGATGAGGAGGACTGTATTTATCTATCAGATTTAAATTTACCTTTTAGGCCTAACTAGTATTGAGCCTCCTCCGAATCCCACGCACACACGTACACAATTCTTTCCCAGCTCAGGGCCAACCGCGCCACCACCTCCCAACGAGCGCTTACTCTCATCCCCCGCCTGGAGAACTCGTCCCATCAATCTGGAGTGTCATGCCAACACCCTTTGTCCATCTGCACACGCACACCACCTATAGCCTGCTCGATGGCGCCACTCTTCTAGATCCCCTCATTGAACACGTCAGATGGCTCAAGCAACCAGCCGTCGCGATCACCGATCATGGAAATCTCTTTGGCACAATCCCCTTCTACACCAAGGCCCGATCGGCAGGCATCAAGCCGATCATTGGGTGCGAAGTCTACATGGCCAAGGGCAGTCTGTTAGACAAAAAACCCCCAGAGGGACCCCGTGATTTCTATCACCTCATCCTGCTAGCCCAGAACAGTCTCGGATACCAAAACCTCATTCGCCTGGTCAGTCACGGCTACACGGAGGGTTTCTATTACAAACCCC
>JAHBTD010000032.1 GCA_019638775.1 Fimbriimonadaceae bacterium
AGTGCTCCGCAACGCGGTGGTCGATCACTACCGGCAACGGTCAACATCCGAGCGGCTGACGGAAGCCTGGGCGAGGGAATTTCCGGATGTGCAGGAACCGGCGGCGGAACTGCGGCAGGAGATCTGCCAATGCGTCTCGGGCCTGCTGGACACGCTCAAGCCTGAATATCGCAAGGCCCTGCAGATCGTGGATCTGCAAGAAGGCAAACTGAAAGACCTGGCGCAACAGTCAGGCATCACGCCAGAAAATGCCGCCGTCCGCGTCCATCGGGCCAGGGCGGCGCTGCGTCGCCGGATCGAACAGGCTTGCGGCACCTGTTCCGTGCATGGGTGCCTGGATTGTTCGTGCGAGGCGGCAGGCGGGAAGGACTGCGGAGGGTAAACGAACCTCCGCCTAGCATTGCGGCGTGCTAGCGGCTGCTATCATGCCGAGCCTGGCCCCAATGGCCCGCCCTGCTCCGCTGCCAGACATAGTCATAGACCTGCCCGGCCACTGCCTCTGCCTCATCGTCGGTGAATGGCGGCCGAGGCAGCGACTCCCAAAGATTGTCTAGGATACAGACCTTCACTTCGGCCTGCGTCGTAGAGTTTTGAGTCCAATTCTCCATCGCCTTTAGCAACTCCTGCAATGACTTGAGCAGCGCCTTGCTCGCCTGTTTGAGCCTTTCACGGTCGGCCTTGGTGACGTCCTCCCTGAAGATCATTTGAAAGAGGACATACTCGTCCTGGCTCAACCCTTCTTCCGCTGCCTGCTTCTCCTCGGCGTCGAGACTGGTCGCGAGCGCAAATAATTCTGCAAAGGTCGCCTCGACAGTCGCCCGGTCTTTTTCGCGGTTATAGTCGGCAATAATGGCTTGGTACTTCTTGTAATAATCCATGTGCATGGGATTCCAAGCAAGCATTTGGGCCAGCTTCTGCTCCACGACCTCTCGAATGTCTTGGAGCGCAGCATGTTTCCGGCGCACCTTGCGCGCGAACTCATCCCGCAACCGGCCCAAATCGATCGCACTGAGATCCACCGTGAGCCCAGCCGCATGATCGTTTCCGGGAGCCGATGCCCGGATGGCCTCGTTGACAATCCGGTGCAACTCCTTCAGCACCTCGGTCACATCGGCGGTATCACGGTTTTCTTGTAGCTTCTTGTAGATGGCCTCAATGTTGTCATGGCGCTCCGCATAGGCAAATACGCTCGGCTCCATGAGCAACGCCTTGAAGCAGATGAAGACCTGCCGCGCCATAATTTCGAACCGGCGTTTGGCATCATCTGAGGTGTAAATGGCATTCACTGCATCCCGTAGGGCTTCGATGCGTGTGAATCCTGTGGCACCGTGAAGCCGACCGGGATCGAACCCGAGACCAATGAGATGTTGTTCGGTCAGCTCAATGGACTGAAGCAAGGCCAGCACCAGTTCAGCGATGGGGGCGACAATGTCACCGGCCTCCTCGTCCTCATCGCCCAGCGCATATTGAGCCAGTGCTTCGCGCAGGCTCTTGAGCATGCCGTTGTAATCGACAATCACCCCGCAACTCTTCCCAGGATAGATCCGGTTGGCGCGGGCAATGGCCTGCATGAGATTGTGGGCCTTCATCGGCTTGTCGAGATAGAGCGTTCCGAGGCACTCCACATCGAAGCCGGTCAGCCACATGGCACAGACGATCGCGATGCGGAAAGGGTGCTCAGGGTCCTTAAAGGCATCATCCACTGCCGTTCGTCTACCGTCTTGGGTCTGGAATCCCGTCTTCATCACCAGGCGGTGCGGGATGATGTCGAAGTCCCACTTTTTGAAATCCCGAACTTCGTTTTGTGCTTCACTGATAACGATCTCGATGATGGTGCTTGCCATCCATTGTTCCTGCCCCCGCAGTCCATCGAGCTCCTTGCTCAGGCGTTCCCTCATATCCGAGTCGACCGCCGTCGCAAGCTCCATCTCCTTGATCGGGAGAGCGGCACGAATCAGGGCCAGTGCCGCGTTCCAGCGAGGCTGGATGCGCTGAAGCATTCGCGCACAGGTGATCTTGTCGATACAGACCAGCATCGACTTCCCGCTTTGCCAACGGGTGGAACAATGCTGAACGAAATCGTCGGCCAGCTTGTCGAGACGGTCGTCCGCGGTGATCACTTCATAGTCCTGGCCCAGCAGGCGTTCGAGCAAGGCTTCCTGGTCCGGATTCAGTTCAGCTTCTTCAATCTTTGCGGCGATTCGATCGTTCAGGTCCAGCCTGGCGAGTCCCAGCTTCTCGCCCCGATTCTCATAGACCAGCTTGACGGTGGATTGGTCCTCTTCCGACCGTTTGAAATCGTAGCGGGAAATGTAGCCTCCGAAGATCCGCCGGGTGAGTTCGTCATGCTTAAAGAGCGGCGTACCGGTAAAGCCGAGAAACGAGGCGTTGGGCAGGGCCAACCGCATGTTCCGCGCAAACTTGCCGGCCTGCGTCCGGTGGGCTTCATCCGAGATGACAATGATATCGTCGCGCTCGCTGTACGGGGCAGTCACGGGCTGATTGAACTTGTGAATCAGGCTAAAGACAAACCGGTGATTCCCGCGCAGAGTTTCTTGGAGTTCTTTCCCGGAGGCGGCGCGCGGGGTCTTCTCGTCGGAGACGCCGCAGCCGACGAAGGTGCGCCAGATCTGCTCGTCCAAGTCTTCCCGGTCCGTCATCACCAGGAAGGTAAAGTTACCGGGGACCACGCGCCGCACCTTCTCCACAAAAAACGCCATGGAGTAGGATTTACCGCTGCCTTGCGTGTGCCAGAACACGCCTAGTCGTCCGAGGTCCGGATGTGCGCGTTTGAGCAGAGGTAGGTCTATCAGATCCTGCGACTGCGCGGGAGCGGCTAGTAGATAGGCCTGATCTGCCGGTACAGACTCAGCCGCGAGGGAGGGGCGTTCAATTGATGCCCGGTATTCGACAAGTCGCTGCTCCGGTGGATACTGCCGTTTCAGTTCCTCCTGGTGAATCACTGAACCCACGGCATTATTCACGCCGAGCACTTGATGATTGCGGGCGACCACCTTGCGCGTCCCGCCGGCACGACTCTCATCGAACAGGATGAAGTTCTCCACAAGATCGAGCAGCCGATCCTTGGACAGCATTCCATCGAGGAGCGCCTCGGCATCCACGCGCGCCTGAGCCGACTCTGTATCGCGCTTCCATTCGACAAAATGTTCCCACTTGCTCGTGATCGAGCCGTAACGGGCGCGATCGCCGTTGCTGACAACAAGAAACGCATTGTGGTGAAACGCATGGGCGATACTGTGCGCACTCAGATAATCGGTGAGGTTGTCGTCGAATCCGGCACGGATGTTCCGATAGACCGCCTTCAGTTCGATAAAGACCAGCGGCAATCCGTTCACGAAACAGACCAGATCGGCCCGGCGGTTATAGTGCGGCACCAGCAGGCCTTGAATCTTGAGCTCGCGCACGGCCAGGAACCGGTTGTTCTCAGGAACACGAAAGTCGATCACCCGGGCATGGGCATGGCAGGTTTCGCCTGAGTCATCCCGCCATTCGACCGGGACACCGCCACGAAGACACCCATACAACTCCCGGTTGTGCTGGATGAGCGAGCGCGCGAAGTCGGTGCGCGTCAGCTTGTCAATGGCCTGCTCTCTAGCGGCGTTCGGAAGATCGGGATTCAGTCCTGCGAGCGCCGCCCGTAGGTCCCGCACCAATACAACATCTCGCTCGGATGAGCGCCCCAAGAGGCTTTGCGGCCCGAAGGTCTCGGCATTGTAGGCATAGACGCTTTCCCAGCCCAGCCGATCACGCAGGTGGTCGGCGAACGTCTGCTGAACCAGCCGGTCTTCGCTGTTAATGTCGGTGATCATACGCGCACATGCAATCGGTCGGCCATCTCCGCCACCACCCTGAAAGCTCGATCCAGATCAAACGCACGAAAGTCCTTTTCACGGAGCACCGGTCGCAATTGTGGTGCAAGCTGCTGCCGGAGAACGGCTAATCGTTCAGCGGATACATTGATCGGCTCGTTGCCGGGGACCGCCAATTTAGCCTGGACCAAACCGACCAGCTCGGTGTCGTGCGGCTCCAGGCCGAGTGTCTGTACGGCGTAGTCGATATCGAAGAAATCGCGAATGGCGGCTTCCCGGCGAGTGAAGGCCGCGCGAAATTTTTCGCCAAAGGCCTCCGCCCGTGAAATACACCGCACTTGTTTCGGGGGAAACAACGTCCGGCCGGACACCGGATCGAGCAGAATCGTTTTGGCGTCGCCGCTCACTACCGCATGCAACAGTGGCTCGCGCAACCCTACCTCGATCTTGATCGTTTCCTCTCGTTGCCCGACGAATGATCGATACCCGACCAGGGCATTGTACTGCGTCGAACTGTTGGCACCCGTCAGCGGCTCGATCACCGTTACCGAAGGAAATCTGTTCGGAAGCGCAGCAATAACGGTCTTCAGACCCTCTGCCGCTCTGCTCCTGGACGCACGTGACGCATCCGTCGGCATCGGAATCACAAAGTCCAGATCTTCGCTGAGACGATAGAAATCGGCATGGACCTTGGCGAGGCACGTTCCCCCCTTAAACACCAGGTTCTTATGAGCGTCGCAGAGATATTCGAGCAAGAGCGAGCAGAGATAGTCTTTTTCGATCAACCGCTCGGGGAATCCGTAGTGTTGCCTCGTGAACCCGAGCGCTTCCCGGAAGAATTCGGGCTCCGCGAACAGATCCGTCATGCGGATGAGTCCTTGTCGTTGACGACTACCCCCCAGCGCCCGTGAACGGGTCCACGCTTCGGTTTGCTGGGGATCCAGGGGATGGGACCCTTCGTGGGTGTCAGGGCCCGCTCCAGCTTACGCAATAGCGTTTCTTCGACACCTTCCTTCTCCAGCAAGACCCCCATGCGTCGGATCGTGCCTTTGTCACCATAACGCAGCGTGCACAGGACCAATTCCGCCGCGCTGATTCGTCGGGCCTTCATCTCGCGACGAATCCACTCATACCCGCGGGGGATGCCGTTGAAGCGGGACCAGTCGTAGACGGCATCCACCAGCGTCCGCACCCGGGAGGAATAGACCGCCGTTTCTCCGTCCGGCGCCGGGACCGTGGTGGTGTCCCCGAGCCGACTACCGGCGACTTTAATCAACGTGATGTCCAGCGCGCCGATTTTCCACTCGCCCGATATCCGGTTGTTATACACATACAGCCGGACGGGAATCTGTTCATCGAAACCGTAGTAGTTGAAGGCGTTGGGGCCCGAGAGTTGGTACCGCCCTTTGCGTTCCTTCATTAAGGTGTTCAAGGCCAGCGCTTCGCTCGGACTCCACTTGCCGCCGAGCGGCAGCTTCTGCGGCGCAAGATAGAGCCCACGTTGAACACGAACGATCCAGCCGGCTTTGGCTAACCGGCTGAGGAGCTTTCGTTCTCTCGGTGCGGTTAAGTGCAGGGGGCGGACCAAGTCGCCGGCCCGGACGACGGCTTGTCCCCGCATCTGGACATAGGCAAACAGAAGCCGTTCGATCTCTCCCAGACCCTTTTTCATGGCTGCACTGTATGTGTGGGTAAATCCCCTGTCAAGGGATTATCCATGAAATAGTGTACGACCACGCTTAGACCGCGATCTCCCCGCTCATCAGGCGCGGGAGCAGCAGATCGCGGGCGGCGCGAAGCTTCTGGTTCTGTTCCATCAAGTTAGCAATCTGACGAAACATCGGCACTGCTGCGTCCTCAAAACGTCTGACCAACTTCTCGTCAGGGACTGTGAAGGGAATTAGTTTGAACGTATCAACAACGATCGCATCGAAGACGGCACCGACAGCGTGTTGCTTGAAGTAGTCGATCGCCTCTCCGAGAGCGCAGAAGAGAAATAACTGCGACACATGGCCTTTGCCAACAAGTGCGTAGCAGGATTGGCTCATGGCCATCGGATGAGATGCAAGATTGAGCTTGCCGACAGTACCTCTCGCCGAGATGAACACGGTGTCACGCTCGTAGAGGCGACTGTTGCAGTTCTTCAGGCCAAGTTCGGTGATGGAACGCTCGGTCTGCAGCACGTAAGGCGCATCCGAAGCGTCCTTTGGTGTATAGAACGGAATCTCGCCCCCCCAGTAGTCGGCAACGATTGTCTTTGGCGTCCCCCCACTGAGGACCTCCATAACCGCAAACGCGGTGGTCTTGTCCCACCCCTCCGGCACGCCGTTGGTGATGCGGGTGTGTTCGTGGCCGGGAAAGCGGAGGCGGACGAACCATTCGCGATAGAGCTGCCGCGCCGCTTCCTCCAGCAACGCCATCCCGCCGCTTGTTGTTCTCGATCAGGTCGTCGTAAGCAGAAAGGATGTCGGCAATCGCCTTCTGGTGCTGAATGCCTGGCAGGGTGATGCGCATCCGTTTCAGGTGGGTCGGCCCAAAGTTCGGCTGCGCCCCGCCTGTTACAAACCCCTCTACTTGATTGATGAATTCCGGCGAGCGAAGCCAGACGTACAAGAAATCATTATCTAGGCTGCTTCTGTCCTGACTATGGAACCGAATGACACTCGTATTCATCATCAACGGAAGGTGTTCGACTCGGATTCGCCCAACTTTCCCATATGTATTCCCAGAACTAGCCACCACAATGTCGTTTTCTTCGATGGCGAAATGCGCGTAGCGCGTTTCAAATTCCTCCAGTGACACGAACTTATCTGTATTTGTCACATTGACAGAGCCATCGCCGATTATGTTGGTCACGTTGATGACCTTCATGCCTTCGGTGGTCCACTGATGCGTACGAAGGCCAGGGCCTTCTTGAAAGAAGGCCACATCTCCAAGTGGCACCTTGGCCGTCCTGCAGGCCGAGCTGCTCATGCCCCCAACTCCTCGAAGTTCTCCTGAATCTTCGCCGCCCGGTTCATTCCCCATCCTCCAGCAGCTTCGCGATCTCTGCAGGACTAGGCAGCTGCCCCTTGAGTTCTTTGGGCAAGCGCTTCACGACGTGGTAGGAGGCCACGCCGATGGGCTTCTGGGCCGACTGCAGCGCATACTCCACCACCGTCCGGTTCTTTTCCTTGCAGAGGATGATGCCGATCGACGGATACTCGCTCTGTTCCCGCATCTGCCGGTCGAGAGCGGTGAGGTAGTGCAACCAGCGGTTGCACATTTTGCCGGTCACAGCAGGCCAGGAAAACTCCCTCATATAAAAGACCTTACGGCGCGCAGCATGGGGTAATCGACGGAAATCGATTGCTTCATACATCACCTCTCTCGCACCAGTGGTGCGAGTTTTCAGATACCTAACTCCTCGAAGTTCTTTTGAATCTTCGCCGCCAACTCGACCGCTTCCTTGTTAAGATCAGCCAGTTCGGTGTGGATATCGCGCAGGGTCTGTTCGAAGTCGAAGTCTTCATCCTCCTCCTGCGGTGCGACGCCGACATAGCGACCGGGCGTGAGGCTCCAGTCGGCGGCCTCAATCTCCTTGCGATCCACCAACTTGACCAATCCCGGCACGGCTTGAAGTTCGGCCTGAGGAAAGCGATCTTGCAGCCAGGCCACTTGCCGATGGAAATACACGGCCTGCTTGAGTTGCTCGACGACAGCCTTGCGCTCCTCATCAAGCTGTTTGACTAACTTGCCCGTTGCGCGTCGGTCGTAGGCCTCCGCAAGGACATCGTCCGTCGCCGACTCAGCGCCCAGGTCTGCATTGCGCGCGGCAAGCTTGTAGAGCAAATCCACCTGCTTGATGAGGTCACGGATCGATGCGGCAATTGAGTTATAGCTGGTGCGGGCACTGTGCTGCGCGTTGTTCTTGTCTGGTAAGGCCTTCGCGTATTTATTGACGAAGCCGCCAAGAGCGGCGAGCAACGTTTTTCTATCAACCTCATACAGCAACTGCGCCTCCCGCAGCTCGGTCACCGCCTCGGCAAGCGCCTGTTTCTTCTCTCCGTCGAGCGCCTCATGTTTCTCCGCTGCAGCGGCGAGACGGTCGAAACGCCCGCGCAGCTCCGCAAGCCTGGCGTCGAAGACGGCCACTGCCGCTGGTATGGCAGCGCTCTCGGTGCAGACCTGGCCGATGTAGTCACGGATGAGGGCCAGGAAGCGAGCTGTTTGGCCACGGTAGAGCCAGACGATAGCCGCGAGGTTCTGCATCTGTTCAGGCGAGAAGTCGTAAATCTTTCGCGTGACCTTGCGATAGACATTGCGCGCGTCGAGCATCAGGACGTTGTCTTTGCGGTTTGCCGGCTTGTCCCGGTCGAAGTGCCACAACTCGCAGGGGACGGTGCGGGTGTAGAAGAAGTTGGAGCGGATCGAGATCATCACATCGACATCGCCCGTCTCGACAATCTTCTGCCGGACTAGTTTCTCACCATGACCGGCACTCGACGCCTGGGACGACATGACAAACCCGGCCCGCCCTTTCTTATTGAGATAGCTCCAAAAATAGGAGATCCAGAGATAGTTGCCGTTGGAGACTTTCTTTGCCTTGTTCACGCCGGGCAGACCAAAAGGAAGGCGCCGCTTGTCTTCCTCGGCTTTCACCGCATCCACCAGATCCACATTAAACGGCGGATTGGCCATCACAAAATCGCACGCGCCGACCAGGCTGTATTCGTCCTGGTAGTAGGTGATGGCCTCGGCGATTTTCCCTTCGAGCCCGTGCACAGCAAGGTTCATCTTGGCGATGCGGATGGTCTCCCGATTCTTCTCCTGACCGTAGAACACGACTTTTTTCGCCGTATCCCCGCCTTCATGCTCGATGAAATGGCTCGACTGCACAAACATGCCGCCGGACCCGCAGGCCGGGTCGAAAATAGTGCCATGGTTCGGCTCGATGATGTTGACGATGGTCTGCACGATGGACGCAGGCGTGAAAAACTCGCCGTTGTCGTGCGCCTTCTGAATCGAGAATTTGGCGAGGAAGTATTCATAAATACGGCCGAATACATCGCCGGTAGCCTGTTTGATCTGCTCGCTATTAAAGAGGCGCATCAGATCTTCGAGCACCTTCGCCTCGAAGATGCCATAGTCCTTCGGCAACACGCCCTTCAGCGGAATGAACACATCCTCAATCGCCGTCATCGCCTTCGTGACCAAAGCGGGCAAGCCGGCAGGATTGACGCTAGCTTCGGACATAATGTTTTCATACCGCGCTTCCACAGGAAGCCACAGCGCCCGCCGACGGACGTAGTCCTCAGGCAGGACCTTACGCTTCGGCATCTTCCCACTGGCTCGATCTGCATCAATCTGCTGCGTCGCGGCATCGAAACGATTCGCCGCGTGCCGCAGAAAAATCACACCGAGGACCGGCATGAAATAATCGCTCGACGTTAGTTTGGAATTGGCCCGAAGGTTATCCGCCGCCTCCCAGAGTGAGGTTTCGAGTTTCTCGATATCTTTGAAGCTTCCGTCGGTCATATGATCCTTCGCGCTGATGCTCTGCCGGTGTGAGTACCTGATCTTTCAAGTTCGACGGGAGAATACTGCTTCGGCCCGCTCCACACAAGCGACTACACAGGCCGTTTCAGGCTACCATCGCACGATGACATCCGGGGTCACAGTGCAGGCGATTTTCTCATCCGACCGCGATGCTATTCTTGCATTTCGCGCAACCGGCCCCGTATGCTCGATTCATTATCGGGAGAACGCCATGGCTGAGCCCACAACCCTATCCCATCTAACCCTGGCTGAACTCAAGAACCTGGTCGAAGGCCTCGTGGACGACCGGCTGCGCACGTTGATCGGCGACCCGGATCTCGGCGCGCCGCTCGGGGCATCCGTCCGCGACCGCCTCAAACAGTCCCTCGCCTCGACGGAGCGTCTCACGGGTGATGAAGTGGCCGACAAGCTCGGCCTGCGGTGGTAGCGATGCCCTGGTTTCGTCTCGCGTTCCGGCCCAATGTGGTGGG
>JAHBTD010000033.1 GCA_019638775.1 Fimbriimonadaceae bacterium
CTCGACCAAGGTAGTCACGATGGTCTCCAGCGTAATGCCGTGCAATGGATCGCGGGGATGGGAAGTGGTCATAGGCGTATGGCGGAGAATCTTAGAAGATGAAGACTCGATAGTGTTTCTGCCGTTTCATCTCGTTAAGTATCCAGGGATTCTTCGGCCTCAGCCTCGAAGTGAAATCTAGCCATCTTTAAGCTGCTTTCAAATTCCAACCTTAACTCAGGCTCTTTGGCGGTCAGATGCATAAGATCCGTCAGCACGTCGATCAAGGTTCCGCGTGGATCATAAGGATCACCAAATTGCACAGCATACATCTTGAGAACTTCCCTGGCGCGTTCTGCCCTTTCGTCGTTTGTTGGCATGTCTTCTCCATTGTGGCTCACACAAGTGAATCCCAGATTATTCACGAAATATGTTCGAACGATGGAAGGCGAGGAATTCCTTCTCTGGCCAGAACTTGTCTGGCATACGAATCTGGGCACATGAGAACTCGACGAAATTCACCTCAAGAATTCTGCTTGGCAGGTAGGCTCTCAGCGCAGAAGACAACTTTATCTGATAGGTATCGTCGATCGCCCATAGTCCATTGTCAAACGCGTCATGATGAAGCGAACACAGACACAAACCATTCCTTGGATTAACGCGAAGATCCTCTCTCTCAGCCCAAGGAACAATATGTGCAGCCGTGAGCAACTGAGAAACCGGATTGGAACAGACGCAACAACTGTCTCCATATGAGGCCAGAACAGCTTCCCTAAAGAATCTCTGGTGCAACCGAACTTTGACTTCACGGGCCGTTTCACTCGGTCCGCTCACAATCTCAGCACACTTGGCAAGATAACCGTCGACAGGCCGACTCCGTACATGCCGCTCCGGAGGCAGTGCCAATGAACTGCCTGGGAACCGATCTGCCGCAAGTCCACTTTCAATCGAGAGCTTCCCCCAGTCCTGAGTGAACTCATCCCAAATAGCACGGTCCGCTCTGCTTGCCCCAGAAAGCCCCTTGATCCCTTTGGCGCGCAACGCAGAATCGAATGAACCAAACTTACCCAGCTTCATCGCTACCGATGCCGCTGATCTTCCTATCTGACGAGCAACTTCGATGACTAAGGGATTGTTCGCCTTGGTTTTTGAAAAAGGAATTCTACAATACAGGTTAAAAACAACAAGCAGTTGATCACGCGTCCAAGGTTCATTCATGTGCTGATTCTGTAAAGCAGTCCGAGCTGCCGCGAAATAATAACCATCCAGACGCGTAATATACACAACCGCCCCTCAAATGGAGAGTGTAGTATCTTGTTTGGAGCGATATATTTCCCAACCATACCATTCATCATCGTCCTGCCATCATAGTTGCGAGGTCGTTGTGTGGGCCTCCAACGAGGGGCGTCCCCGACCGCGCGTTGCGCGAGCACAGGGACCACGCGACTGTCTCGTCGCTCCGTATCTAGACTGCATCGCGCTTCTTATGGAAAAGGCCCGCGCAAGAGTGGTGTAACACGCCTCCGTCATAGTCCAAGATGCCTGCAAGCCAGGATCGATGGATGCACCAAATAGTAGAACAAAGACGCAACTAAGGCTGGTATAGTGGCCATGGCATCAGCCTAATCAGGTCGACCATGTGCCAACGCCAATCCCCCGCGCAGTGAATGGTGCCCACTCACCAAGGAGGGTTGTCATGCAAAAATCAGTGATCGTCGCTCTCGCAGTTGCCCTCGGTCTCGGAGCCAGCTCGGTTTCGTCATATCTTGCATTGGCCCATGCCGATGGCCTCATCACTGAAGGCAAAGAGGCGATGAAGGGCACCGGCAAGTCTTTGACGGAAGCCACAGGCAAACTCAAAACCGATGCGACGCAAACAAAAGAAGACGCGAAGAAATTAGATCTGGACAAAACCAAGCAGGGCGTCGGACAGGTAAAGGGAGACGTCAAGGACATCAAGGAGGGCGCCAAGGGAGCATTGACCAATCCGCTGGGCAAATAACCGCCCCCCGGCTCTCATTGCGCACATGGGACGAGCACATACCGAGCGTGCGCGTTCTCGGCCCTCATCTTATTCCTCTACTGGGGCGGACAGCCTGGTGCTCCCAAGTGCGCGCGTCCAACGAGGGGAGTCCGCGACCGCGCGTTGCGCGAGCACGGGAGTATCAGGCTGTCCGCCCCTCCCCCTTCTTGCCCCCGCCCCTTTGCGACTGCTAAAAGAAAGGGTTACCATCCAGCGACGCCAGGAGACGCTCCGTCCCTTGTTCCGTTGGCACCTACATCACCCAAGAGAATCGCTATGTCCCTGCCGGTTGAGCATTCCGCAGCAGACGAATTACGGCGCGAGGTCTTGCGACGGCGCACATTCGCCATTATTTCCCATCCGGACGCCGGAAAGACCACGCTGACCGAAAAGCTGCTGCTGTATGCCGGGGCGGTCCACCTGGCCGGTGCCGTGCAGGCCCGCTCCACCCAGCGCCAAGCCAAATCGGACTGGATGGAACTCGAACAGGCGCGCGGCATTTCGATTACGTCCACGATGCTGCAGTTCGACTATCACGGCGCACGAATCAACTTGCTCGACACGCCGGGACACCAGGACTTCAGCGAAGACACCTATCGAACCCTTATGGCGGTGGATAGCGCCGTCATGGTCCTGGACGGGGCCAAGGGTATCGAACCGCAGACGAAGAAACTCTTCGCCGTTTGTCGCAAACGCGGCATTCCGATCCTGACCTTCATCAACAAAATGGACCAGCCCGGACGTCACCCCTTCGACCTGCTCGATGAGATCGAACGCACGCTGGGCATGACGGCCGTCCCGTTCAATTGGCCGATCGGCGAAGGATCCGGCTTTCAAGGCGTCTACGATTTCCAACAGCGCCAAGTGTTGTTTTTCCAGCGCACCTCGCACAACCAACGGCGCGCCCCGATGACCGTGGAGACCTTCCCCAACCCGAAACTGGCGGATACCCTCGGCGAGGCCTACGGTCCGCTGCAGGAAGAAATCGGCCTACTGACGGGCGCAGGCACCTCCTTCGATCGCGACCGATTTCTCGCCGGTGAACTCACGCCGGTGTTCTTCGGCAGCGCCCTGACCAATTTCGGCGTCGGCCCCTTCCTCGATGCCTTCACCTCCCTTGCGCCACCTCCGGGCCCCCGGCACAGCGCCCAAGGCCTGGTGCAGCCGACGGATGAGACCTTCTCCGGCTTCGTGTTCAAGATTCAGGCGAACATGGACCCGCAACATCGCGACCGCATGGCCTTCCTTCGCATCTGCTCCGGCCGCTTCGAAAAAGACATGATGGTCTATCACGCCAGATTGGGCCGGAAGATCCGGATGACGCGTCCGCATCGGCTCTTCGGCCGCGACCGCGAAACGATCGACGAGGCCTACCCCGGCGATGTGGTGGGGCTGGTGAATCCGGGCCTGTTCACCATCGGCGATACGTTGACCTCCGACTCCAAGCTCAGCTTCGATCCCATTCCGCATTTTCCTCCCGAATGTTTCGGTCTCTTGCGGACACAGGACATTTCCAAGCACAAACAGTTTCAAAAAGGCCTGAAGCAGCTGGAAGAGGAAGGGGTCATGCAGATTTTCTACTCACCGGACCACGTGCGCCGCGAGCCGGTGCTGGCTGCGGTGGGTGAACTGCAGTTCGACGTCGTCATGTCGCGCCTGGAGCACGAATACGGCGTGAAAACCTCCGTCGAGCGCATGCCCCACACCATGGCCCGCTGGATCGTCGGGGACCCCACCGCCATTGCTGCGGTCTATTGGCCATCGGATACCGTCCGCCTCGTGGATCAGCAGGGACGCGGCGTCATGTTGTTTACCACCGAACACCTGCTGGCCTATTGCGTCAAATCGAATCCTTCCATCAAATTCCTACTGCGAGAAGAAGTCGCCGGCCAGTAAGATTGACGGCCGAACACCACTCCCTTGCACGACGTGGCAGCGCCACGCCCCTCATCGTGTACGCCGGTCCGTCTCTTGACACCGGCAGGAGTGTCCAGTATGACTGGACACTCCTGCCGGTCTCGTTTACACCTGACATGGATGCCCGTTCACGGATCGATGCACCATCGGACAACCGGCTCTTGAGCGCACGGTTATGAGACGCGACGATCACAGGGGAATCATCGCCTTCGCGACGCTGGCCGTCTTCCTTGCCGGCTCTGCCATCCTCGTACTCACGGGGGTGACGACGATCCGCCACCTCCTGGACAACGTCATCTCGGCCTATCTGCTGGGCTGGGCGTTGTACGGCATGTTCAACCGGATGCCGCTCTCGGAAACCGGAACGCGCTTCCTTCTTACGACGGGCTCGCTCGTGTTCTGCTGGGTGCTCGCAGAAGGAGCCGTCCTGCTCGGTCTCGTCGATTACCGTGTCCTCTTCGGTTCGTACGAATCCGGAACGGCGCTGAGCGTGGCGGGACGACGGTTCGACAAGGAACTGTTGTGGCGACACGATCCGCACTATCGCTATGAAGCGCCGTACCAAGGCAACATCGGTCGAGCGCTCTGCATCCCTCCGGATCCTGCCCGAACGGTCGCTGTCCGTTATGATCGAAACGGATTTCGTAATGCCCGCGACCTCGACTCGGCCGAGATCGTCGTGATCGGAGATTCATACATGGAGGGCTACTTCACGCCGGACGAACGTGTGATCACGACCCGGCTGAGTGAATTGCAAGAGAAGTCCGTCGCCAATCTGGGACACTCAGGGTATGGGCCTCAACAGGAATTGGTCGTCCTGCAACGGTTCGGCTTCCCCCTCGCACCCCAAACGGTGGTCTGGGCATTTTTTGAAGGCAATGACTTCTTGGATGCGGAGCGCTACGAGGAGAAAGTACTCCGATCAGGCAACGGCTGGTGGCAGGATTTCTGGTTTCGGTCATTGAGCAGAAATGTCTCGGCTCTTCTGTTCCGGTCGGAGCAGCCATGCACGCCGGATGAGTCCCTGAAGGAGCTCCGCGCCGAGTTTCTCGACAGCATGCACCGGACGACGACCGTCTTTTTTGCCTCCGCCGAAGTGGAGCGGGTCTCAGAGCCGACTCTTCGCAAAGCCGTTGCTCCGATCATCCGGGCAGCGCAACTCTGCCGCGACCGGAATATCCGTTTCCTGGTGGCGTTTGTGCCGGAAAAATTCCGCGTCTACCACGATCTCCCAAACCTAGCCTTGTCGACAGCCGCGATCCGTCAATGGCATGTCAGCGACGTACCCGGTCGACTCCAGCGACTGTTGGCGGACGCAGATCCACGTATCGAGTATGTCGACCTCACCCCGGCCCTGAAAACCGCAGCACGCTCCGGCATTCCCACCTACCTGCCGGACGACACACATTGGACAGATGAAGGAAACCTGGTGGCCGCCGACGCAATTCACCGCGCGTTACAGAAAGGCTTTCCCGCTGAGCTTCCACCGCGCAACCCATGACGTTGGCCGCACGACACTGCAGCCGCCACGACCATCGTCAAATGTGTTATAAGGATCTAGCATCTCCGGACCCCCCGGCGACCTCCGGAAAGCTGATGCGAGCACGATCACACCTCTTGCTGCCCTTAGCGCCTCAGGCTAACTCGGCCTAGGTGCCTTGCCCGCTCTCACAGGGACTGACGTTTCCACGCCCTCCGTGCAGCAGGACCGGCACGGATGACCGAGCGTCGCACACCGACGCGATCGGCGATCGGTCCGCCTGACAATCACGATACACACTGAGGCCGATACCGGTTTCGAGGAGAAGACCCATGCCGAAGGCAAGAACCGCAAAAAACTGTTACTGCTGCGAAGCCGACGATCGAATCAAGATGACCTTCATGATCTGCGCCTTGTGCCACCGACCATTCTGCAGTGCTCATGGCGTGCCCGACTTGGAGCAATGCACCAAGTGCCTGGAGGCGAGCGAAGAAACGGAGTAAGCCTCACAGGATGCTGAAACATTCTGTCAGCCGCGTGCTCGCATCGCTCGCCGATTCGTGCATCGTGACACGTTTCTCGTGAAGAGACGGCATCCGGCTTCGACACGAGAGACGAATCCCACATGCTCGAACCGGCCCCGGGAAGCACGACTCGTCAGACCGACGGTTTCTTTTTTTTCTTCTTGATCCCCACCATCACCGACACCCGCGCCTGTCGCGACAGGGCCTGATCGATCCGGCTTTTCCCGTTGGTCGTCAGAATAACCAGCCCGTTATGGTCTTCGATGCGTTGCAGCAGGTGTGCGGCACCGGCATCCGCATACGGACTTCCACCCCCGCGTCGCGTGCCGAACAACGCATCGGCCCCGTCGAAAAACAGGATCGAACCGCTGCGCTCCGCGTCGTCGAATACCCGGTTGATATTCTTTTCGGTTTCCCCGACCCGCCGACTCACCAGGGACGACAGATTCACTTTCGACAGGTCGAGCTTCAGTTCCTCCGCCACCAATTCCGCTGCTTTGTTCCGGCGGAGCGGGGTCGAGCCGGAGAGCACCACCACTGCCACGGTCGGCCGCTTCGGGCGAGCGGACCGGTTACGCCGCGCAGGTGCCGTCTGTTTCGTCACCGATGGGGTCACGACCTGCGTGCGGCTCTTCTTGGCAGGCTTTCTCGCCGGCTGCTTCACTCTGGTATCAACCATGGCTCCCTTTCTTGCCCCATTCACCGGCGAGAATCTCGCTCGCCCGCGTGACGGCTTCGTTTCATGATGCTCCAGTCGCGCTCACCGCTTCCTATCGAAGCCGGAGTCGCGCCATTTTTCGAGGAGGGCGATACGCCGCTCCAACTGCGGAATCGTGGCCTGATCGACTCGCCCACCGGTCCGCTTGATCAGCTCCGCATTGAGCTGTCGATGATCCACTCCGCACTTTCGCGCCACGGCCCCGACCAGCACGCGATGTCTGTCCCGCAAGCTGTTCTTCTGGTCGTGCAGCGCCACCGCCGGTTCCGGCTGCCCCTTGCCTTCGCCGGACGACTCACCCTCCTCGGCGCCGATCAAGGCATCGAGACGAGCCACGCCGTTCAACGGGATATATTCCTTCAACGACGTCGCGGCGGTCCCGAAGAGGGTTCGCTGGACGGCCGGCATGATGTCTTCGAGCACATGATCCCGCTCGACCTTGATGCGCTTGGCATAATGCACCAGCGTCGCATCCTTAGGTAGGTAGAGCCAGGCCCGCTGCGGTTTCGGCACCTTCTCCTGCATGCGCACGAACCGCCCGACCACCTGACGAAAATACATCTCCGTTAAGACGTTGGTGGCATAGACCCCGACCCGCAAGCGCGGAATATCGACGCCTTCGCTGACCATGTTCACCGCCACCAGCCACTGCTGCTGCTTGTGATGGGCAAAGGTCTCGATGGTTTTAGAAGCGGACGGATCGTCCGAGACGGCCACCTGCGCACGTGTACCCGTGATCTTCTGCACGAGGTCGGCCACCTGCCGGGCATGGTCTTGGTTCATGGTCACGATCAAGCCCCCCGCGTCCGCCTGCTCCTGTTTACGGAGTCGCTGTAGTTCGGCATGGGCATCGCTCAACACCGGCCCCAGCCAGCTCTCCTGGAGCAACGCCGTCTTCAGCCGCTCGCGTTGGCGCTCGAAGGTCAACCCGTCCTCGAACGTGGCTCGATGCTCGCGCCCATCGGAGAGCCAGGTCAGTTCCCCTTCATAACTCGGGAAGAGAATCGGCCGGCACACCCCGTCACGGATGGAATGGGAGTAGCCGTAGGTAAAGTCCGCCTGGCTCTCACCCTGCTCGTACCGCACGTAGGGGATGGGATTGTTGTCGGAGCGAAACGGCGTGCCGGACAGGGCGAGGCGAAACACGGCTTCCCCGAACGATTCGCGCAGGGCCTTACCCCAATCCTTGCCGTCTCCGGCATGGTGTAACTCGTCGAGAATCACCAGCGTCTTGCGGCTCCGGCAGGCGCGGCGAAACACGTCCGGCGCCAAACAGACTTGCTGATAGGTTACGACTGCGCCGTGATAATCCCGTGCCTCCAGCGCCTGCTCGTTCGACAAGGCCGGATCGAGCTGAATGCCGACCTGACCGGCGGCGGAGGCCCACTGTGTCCGCAGATGGTTCGTCGGACAGACCACCAGCACCCGTCCGGCGCTGCGAGCAGCCAGATAGTGATGGGCAATGCGCAACGCAAAGCGCGTTTTGCCTGCCGCCGGCGTGGCCGTCACGAGATAGTCCTCGCGCGGCCGTGCCAACACATCGGCCACCGCGCGAGCCTGCCAATCACGAAGCACGGCTTTCCAAGGGGCGAGGGTCACCGCCATAGCACCACCAGGCGTGTCCGGTGCCTTGCCTCGAACCACGAGTGGCGCCGATTCTGCGCCGTCCCGCCCATCTCTCCGGTCTCTACGCACATCATACAATTCCCATCCGCAGTGGTCCGCAGCCGGGGGCTTCCACGAAGACGATCAGTTTGTCACGACGATGAAGATGAGGTGTGGCGTACACGCGGCCGACAGGCCCTCACGTCACGGAGGCGGCCGGCCACGGCATGGGAGAGACACATCATATCTGTGCGGGATGGTATCGCAAAACCAGCCGGGCAACAAGAGGCCGACGGAGCCGCCGCTACCCTTGAAACGCCGGCCGCGTGGTCGCATACTCACGGCACCACGCCATGTCGACCGAGCGTTCAGAAGCCACCCACCCGCTCCATGCCTTGGAAGCCGACGCCGTCTTGCGCGCCATTGTGCAGGGCACGGCGACGGAGACCGGCCACGACTTTTTTGCCGCCCTGGTCCGCAACCTCGCCGACGTCTTGGGGACCCACGGAGCCTGGGTGACGGAATATTTTCCGGAATCCCGCCGCCTGCGCGCCCTGGCCTTCTGGATGGACGGCCAGTGGGTGAAGGACTACGAAGTCGACATCGCAGGCACGCCTTGCGAGCGGGTGATCGACAGCGCCACCCTGGTCCATTTCCCCGACCGCATTCTGGAGATCTATCCGCAGGAAGAGGAGTTGCGACAGGCCGGGGCCGTCAGCTACATGGGAGTGCCGCTCAAGGACCACAACGGCGCCATCCTGGGACACATGGCCGTCATCGACCGCCGCCCCATTCCCGAAGAACCGCGCATCCATGCCATCTTTCAGATCTTCGCCGCGCGGGCGGCCGCCGAACTGCGACGCCTGCGGGCCGAGGCCGAGGTGCGGGACCGGGAGGAAACCGTGGGGCGGCTCCTTGGAAGCGCGATGGACGCCATCATCGAGTTGGACGACCAACTGCGGATCACCCGCGTCAATCCAGCCACCGAACGGGTGTTTCGTTGCGGCGAGTCCCGGATGGTCGGTCAGGACTTCCGCCGGTTCATGACCGACGAGGACGCCCGGCGCGTGAGCGACCTCATCACCAAACTGGACGCCCGCCCCGAAGGAGAACGGTCTCTCTGGATCCCCGGCGGCCTCACGGCCCGTTGTCCCGAAGGCGGCTCCTTCCCCGCTGAGGCTACGCTCTCCCGGTTCGAATTGCGCCGCCGCACCGCCACGACCGTGATCCTCCGCAACGTGCGCGACCGCATCGAGGCTGAACACAAGATCCGCTCGTTGACCGTGGAGACCGAACTCCTGCGCGAAGAACTCCAGTCACGCCACCCAGGCACGCTGATCGGGGAAAGCCCGGCCCTGCGCCGGGTGCTGGACGACATCGCGCAGGTCGCGCCGACGGACGCCACCGTCCTGATCGTCGGCGAAACCGGCACCGGCAAGGAGC
>JAHBTD010000034.1 GCA_019638775.1 Fimbriimonadaceae bacterium
TCCAGGTTCAGGGCAGTCCTGGAGAGGATCAAAAGCAAAAGGTTGGTTGCTGGTCCAAAAATGGGGCTCTCGGTATGTTGCCGAGAGCCCCCTGTGTATTTCTAGATTGGCTCCCCATGCAGGACCAAAAAGGTCACTGGACCTGCGCGATCAGTATTTGCAATAACTAATGTTCCGCTAGGCGCAGGAAATGCCGAGTCGTACTAAAGGACTGGCTATTGTTAAGTGGTATCATCCCTGAAATTCTTCAGTGAGCCCGTGAACAGAAAATCAAGAACCGTCCCTCCGACAAGGATGTAAACTAAATGTTCCTTTGCGAAAGGCAATGAACACTTATCACACGTTAAGAATAAAAGCACTGCGATATAAACGAGGTTCAGAATAATGAAAAGCGGTCTTCCCTCCCCAAAATTTCCCTGGTCAATGGCATCGCACAAGATCCATAAAGTGAGAAAAATGATAGACCACATTGTGTACTCATAGCTTTGCTGCGTATCCTTAATTGTGTAACCGGCTATTGCCCACAACGACCACGCAATGATTGCTAATACAATTCCAAGGTCAAAAAATATAGATTTTCTGACTGTTTTCTGGAAGTAAACAGCATCATCCATCCACATCTTAATTCGGAAGAAGACAAAGAAAAGCAGAAAAGAAGCAAAGTCCCGAATCTGAAAGTGATCGATTTTAACAAGACCTACGAAGATAGCCCCTAAGGCTATGGAGAGAAACGCATTATTAAGTGCACTGCGCACTTTCACATTTCACCACAAGTAACTAATCTTACTAATGGGCACATGACGGTCTTGCCGCGATATGAATATGACATATTAATGGGCGCTCATTGATTTACACCTGAATTTCAAATTGTTGAAGACAATCTGATCCAGGTCAGAAAAGAATGAGAGCAAATTTAATTCCCAGTGTTACATTTCAACGTCTGGCGAAAATAGTTCTAGCATGCCCAGCGGACGGGATTAGGGGCGATTTATCCCTCTTTCGTTAGCGGAACGACTGCAGGGTTCATGGGTTGTGCCTGTGGGTCATAAGTTCCGATGGGAATGGCCCCTTTTCTGAACCTTTCAAGGCGACTAGTGATGCTATCTACGAACCACCTTTCTTGAGAGTATAAGTGCCTTTCAAGGAATTTCTCGCCTAAGCCGGCAAGCAACATAAACTCGAACCTCGATAGTTGCCCCTGACGTGTGCCAGATGCGAGGCGACTAAGGCGATCACTGTCATAGGGGCTTATGCATTGATCAATCTGGGCGAGCGATGTAAAGCCTAGTCTTAACAGGAGACGTACATACCAATCATATGAAAAATCAGACATTCTGCCATCTGATCCGAGACGACGATCGAGGTATGATTTCAGTGCGATAGGCGTGATTTCTACTGCGTCAAGTTGGCCGGCCTCGATCGAACGTTCCGCTCGTTGATTAAGATCCCGGTCTGCATCCTGAATGGCTTGGAACTCACGGTCTGCGATTTCAAGCAAACCTGCGAGGGCCATGAATCGCCGCCGAATGTCACGAGGAATAGCGGCAGATGACTTGTACTGAATATCATGTTCGATCTCTGCCCATGTGTGCTGCAAGATTGTTCGTAGTTGGACTTCGGTTTTGGCCTTGTTAAATTGCTGGTACTCTGGAAGAGCAATGCGTGCGTCACTGAAGGCTACGAGGTAGTGAACACTCTTGTAGCCGAAACGTTCTTCTTCAATAAGGGCCTCGCCTTTGTCAAACTGCTCGATAACCGAGAATTCAGATTTGAGCATGCTATCTATTGCTTCGATAGTACGAGGGAAGAACGTGATGATTCGAATGGCGGCGAGGTCTGTTATTTGTTGAAGTGGATCTGAATACATCGGTCGATTCGGATCCTGCTGGGATGGTTTTGACGCTTTTTTTCCGAAGCTCTTCGGGTCCTTCGCTCGCGCCTCTATAGAATGAACTCGTATGCTTCGACGTTTTAGCGCTTCTTCTGCTATGCGCTTGGTAGCGTTGGCCAACTGTTCGTAATAGCCAACTACACGGAGATATTCGCTGACAGCGCGCTGCTCATGCCGGGTGAAGTCGAATGGTTCCGGCTGCGTTTGGATCTCTTCGCCCATATTCCGATAAACCTACATGGAGCAATTCGGATCTACTGTTGCCGAGATAGATAGCGAGGCGCTCTTCCTCGGGAAAAATATCTTTCTCTTATCCTCTCTAGGGAATAATCGGCGGGGGGAGTCTATACTTTCGCCACAACATGGTCAAATCATACTAGGCTGACCTATAAAGGCTGTATCAGTATGTCTGGCCGACAGAGCCATCTACTATCTGGGATAGGGAACTGACTAGAAGGATGTTTCGTGAAGGCGATTGTGGGCGTCATAAGGGGGATGATGCCGCCTGATCCGGCGAAAGCCGGACAGGCGGAAAGGCCCCGTCTCAGTAACACGGGGGACTAGGGATACATAAGAAGGCGTTTGGTCGAGGTGCTGTCTCACTTGATTGATATGATCAAGTAAGATGATGATAAATCCGTTGGTTGCCCACGTCTGAATACTTCGCTCATGGCCGCAATGACTCTGTAAGAAATTGCTCGTCGTAACTTGCATAAATTTCGGTGCCAAACGCCAGAAATAATCTGCCAAGGCTTGGAAGTCCGTTTGCGCAATTCAGATCCCTTAAGAACCGTCTTCACAATTTTTATGAAAGCAACGGAAAGACACCCTTAAAGCCTAAGCCCACGCTCATCAAGAATTCTTAGCGCCTTGCGTAGATTTTCCTGTATTCGTGCCCATTCCAACGGGGCCCGCTCTTGCGTATACTCCTGCAGGGCCGCCCGGTAGGCTGTTACGGCCTCCTCCAGCCTCGTCGTGCCCGCCTCCCGTACCCCCAAGATGC
Organism: Fimbriimonadaceae bacterium; assembly: GCA_019638775.1. Taxonomy (NCBI): domain Bacteria; kingdom Bacillati; phylum Armatimonadota; class Fimbriimonadia; order Fimbriimonadales; family Fimbriimonadaceae; species Fimbriimonadaceae bacterium. The sequence goes on from JAHBTD010000034.1 coordinate 2,895, forward strand.
TCAGTGCAATGGCGAGATTGTTCTGCGTTCCTGCCCAGTCCCAGGGAACCCGCTCTCGCGTACGCTCCTCCAGGGCCACCCGGTAGGCCGTTACGGCTTCCTTAAGCCGCGCGGTGCCCGTCTCCCGTTCCCCTAAGCTCCTTAGGACATTGGCGAGGTTGCTCTGCGTCCCTGCCCAGTCTAAGGGAACTCGCTCTCGCGTGGTTTCCTCTAAGGCCGCCCGGTAGGCTGTTACGGCCTCCTCCAGCCGCGCCGTTCCCGCCTCTCGCTCCCCCAAGATACTCAGTGCAATGGCAAGATTGTTCTGCGTTCCTGCCCAGTCTAATGGAACCCGCTCTCGCGTGCGTTCCTCCAGGGCCGCCCGGTAGGCTGTTACGGCCTCCTTTAGTCGCGCCGTGCCTGGCTCTCGTTCCCCCAACATACTCAGCGCAATGCCGAGATTGTTCTGTGTCATCGCCCAGCTCAAGGGTACGCGCTCTCGCCTATGCTCTTCCAGGGCCGCCCGGTAGGCTGTTACGGCCTCCTCCAGCCGCGCCGTTCCCGCCTCCCGCTGGCCCAAACTCTTAAGGGCATTGGCGAGATTGTTCTGTGTCATCGCCCATTCCAAGGGGACGCGCTCTCGCGTATGCTCTTCCAAGGCCGCTCGGTAGAGCGTTACGGCTTCCTCCAGTCGCGCCGTTCCTGCCGCCCGTTTTCCCAGAGTGCTTAGGCCACTGGCGAGTTTGTTTTGCGTTCGTGCCCAGTCCAAGGGAAAGCGCTCTCGCGTGTATACTTCCAAGACCGCCCGGTAGGCTGTTACGGCCTCCTCCAGCCGCGCCGTGCCTGCCTCTCGCTCCCCCAAATCGCTCAGCGCAGTACCGAGATTGCTCTGCGTGATCGCCCAGTCCAAGGGAAACGGCTCTCGGGTATATACTTCCAAGGCCGCCTGGTAGGCCGTTACGGCCTCCTTCAGCCGTGTTGTGCCCGCCTCCCGTTTTCCCCAAATGCATAGAACATTGGCGAGATTGTTCTGCGTTCGTGCCCACTCCAAAGGAACCCGCTCTCGCGTGTATACCTCCAAGGCCGCCCGGTAGGCCATTAGCGCCTCCTCGAGCCGCGCTGTGCCCGCCTCCCGTTGGCCCAAGATGCTCAGCGCAATACCGAGATTGTTCTGTGTCATCGCCCAGCTCAAGGGAGCCCGCTCTCGCGTGTATTCTTGCAACGTTTCGCGGAGGATTTGCACCGCTCTGCTCAATGATTTTGAGTCACCACTTTGCTCGCCGTATGTTGTAGCAGCCCTTCCAAAGATGAGTTTAGCTTGGGCAATTGCACTTGGAGTCCAATCACTCTGCGTGGGGATTCGTTCAAGTAAACTTTGCACGCGATCGAGAAAAGGTTTGAGACGCTCAGCCAGGTAGTTGCCCTTTTGTTCCTCGAACCTTGAATATTGAGAAGTGACTAATAGAAAAAGCAGTTCTTTAAGGTGATTCCAGAATACTTCCGGAAGCGACAGATCATCAGTAAAAGAGTACTTTGCCCCCTTTTGCATGGAGTCGCTCAGACTCAAGGTCGTCCAATATAGTTTGGGTATGGATCTCCCTTGAAGGGTTAAGACGTTGCCCCACAGGATGGCATGGGCACCAGATTCAGTTAAGTAGGATTTTGCGCGTATATGAGCATTCTTGATACTTTCGGGGGAGCCAGCATCAAATTCGATTGTGCGATCGAAGGCCAAGACACGAATTCCATCAAACTCCGTTAAGGATTCATAGATTAAGTTTTCCACGTTTCTCTGCTCATCGTTGAGCAAATGGGCGACGCCGATTGAGAACCGATATGGATCGGCTTTCGGTAGGCGGCGCCCTTGCTCGCGACCAGCCGCGTTGAGAATCTTATCCCTCGCCCATTCATATGGATCGCCTTCTCGGCTAAAAGGCTTTGCAATGTCTCCATGGACAAAGTCCATTGCATAAGGCGCATCATCGGCTCTAGTCTTCGCGTACAGTCGGTCCACGATATGGAACAATCCCCAAAGTCGCTTCTTCTCATAAGCGGCGTAGGATCTCGGAAAAGAGGCACTGGCGGCATCTCGTGCGCGTAGCAACGCTTCCCACTGATTATCAAGCGTCTGAAGAAACGTATTGCCGACGGCGGATCGCAAATCGTCGAATTGGGGATTAAAAGTGCCCCACGCTACGAACCTCGCGAGGGGAGAGCCTTGGGCAGGCGTAGATAGAAATAGAACGGCTCGCACTTGACGCAATGTTTTAATTGAATGCTCATTGTCCAAGTCTAGTAACATCCGCTTGGCAATCAACCCGCCCATACTATGGGCGATGAAATAAATCTCCTTATATCGATCATAGAATCCCCGGTCCTTAAACTGTTGCGACAAGCGTGTAGCTGTCTCTTCGATATTGGCTCCTCTTCCGAGAAAAGTGGTGGGATAGCTTACGACATAGACATCGAAGCCAGAGAAATCTGGATCTTCCGCTAGCAGGGCCGGCCAATATGCTCCACTTTTTTTATTGAACCAGGTGTCATGAGCATTGCCTGTTATCCCATGGATGAACACAATCAATTTCGCATGATGTTCCTCCCTGATAAATTTAGAGGTTTGTGGTGCATCGGGCCGTTTAAAGAATCGAAGAGGAAGCAAAAACACGAATGACCTCAATTTGTCGCGGTGTGATTGGCGAGAGGCTGCCCAGACTCCGTAAAGGGGCGATAATGGCCGAGGAAAAAAAGGGTGTCAACGGTCAGGTCATTAGTGTCTCTGAAATACTCCTCTTACACATGGTGATGAGAGCTCCGACAGTACATAGTTAAAAGGGTCGAACAGTCACCTTCGGCATGTCGATGGCAATGATTTCTTGCTTTCATCGTCGGCGGCTACGCGGGCGCATCCTGGGGGCAGGGGGGTGTCATCAGACTCTCCCCTTCTAGTTCCTACCGATTCAACAGGCTCCTAAACCGACTCCCCTAAACCCTGCTTGACCTAATATGTAACTATATGGTAACGATAAGCCCATGCATATACGGAAGGTTCATGAATCGTCGAAGCCACAGTTGGAGATGCCCGATATCGTGGGTCTGCCGCGCAATTGGGACATTCTCATCGAGTTTCTTCGTCAACGACGCTACACCTCAGGCGATGTCGAAGCCTGCATTGGCGTCTCTCGCAAGGTTTTGAAGGATTGGGATGGGGCGGGCATTTTGTCTCAGCTCTATCAGGGGCTCGGATCAGGCAGAGGGGATGAACGGTTCGGCAAATGGCGGCTTTTTTCCATTTTCGACATTTGGAACCTCGCTTTTTATAAGCGCCTCCGGGATGTAGGGATTGATATCGCGCGGTTGCGAGGCGTGAAAAAGGCGAACCCAAACGAAGTGTTCGAAGGAGGGGCGATTCAGTGGTGGTTCTATCAAGCCCTTCCCTCTTGGATCTATCGCCAGCCGTACTGGGTGCATAGCGACCTCGAAAAAGATATCGGTTATACCTCCATCGAGCGAAAAAACGCCGCGATTTATTTCGTTCGCATCGCCCACATCGAGTCGATGGGAGGGGATCTATTTATCACTGTGAACCTCGTTCCGCTCATGGATAGGGTCATGGCTTTGAACGGTCCTCTTCATCTGACTTTGGAGAAAACAAAGGGGATCATGGTGCAGGTTGAGGGGCAAGAGCTTCGGCTAGAACCTTTGCCGAAACCTGAAGAGACATGATTTCGGAACTGGGTACATACAAACTACTCCTGCACGGCATCGACACGGTGCAGTGTGCCTACTATCTGACGCCACCTGCCTCGAAGCATCTCGACTTCAGAGCCCTCGCGGTCATTAAAGAACAGCTTCGAATGAGTAAAAGCCGTGAACCTCGCGCAGTAACATTTGGAGATACCGAATTTTTCATCTATCCCTACGGCAGCAGCTCGGGCTACCCGTTCGTGCTGTCTAACGAAGATTTCAAAATTGAACTGGGAGAGTTTAACAACCCGTCCTGTTTCGTGACCTATCGAAGCCAAGCTTTGTGGCGACAACCAGCGTCAACGCTCCATAACAAGTTTGTGTCCTGGGCCACGTCGGTTGGCTGTGAAATGCAGCAGCCCGAAAGCCTTTCGCGGGTGGATTTCTGCTTCGACTATTCCCTAGCTGAGCGGGACTTTGACGCAGATTCCTTCGTGAGTCTGTCCGACAAAGATAGCCAACATCGAGAGAACGGCAACGTTCAGACTTTTACCTTGGGCAAGGGGGATGTGGTGCTCCGGGTCTACGATAAGATCGCGGAAATCCGGCAGCAAAGTGCCAAGGTCTGGTTTCACGAGTTGTGGGGCCAAGATGAGCATGTTTGGCGGATCGAATGGCAGGTCCGGAAGGCATTTCTGAAAGGGTTCTCGATTCGAACGTTTGTGGATCTGCAGGAGCGGCAAGGGGCCTTGCTGCACTTTTTATCTGAAAGCCACGATACGTTGAGGATTCGGACGGAGGACACAAATCGGTCGAGGTGGCCTCTGCATCCTCTGTGGATTGATCTCCAGCAGCGGATTGCTGCCCTGCACATGCTGGAAACCAAGCACCTTGACGGAAAAGAGCTGGTCCTCGATGAACGGCTCATGAGGCTCACGATCAGCATCTATGGTTACCTGAAGCGGATGGCGGCAGTCTCCTGCGTGAAACAGGAACACGAGATGATGACGGAAGAAGAGGCCTACCAGCTTCTTGGAGAGCGGCTGCATCGTCTGTTTGATCCATTGAGCTGGAAGGCCGATGTGCGCAAGCGCATGAAGGCCATTGAGTTGGGGGAATGGTGAAAAAGGCTGAGGTGCTTAAACTAGTTCACGGTCATGTGACGCATGTGTTGCTTGTGGCCCAAGCTTCATTGCCGTCAAGCCAGTTCCAGGCCTTTCGGACGGTGGTGCTTAATGAATTCGGGCGGAATGGGTTGGAAGGTGAGTTGGAGCGGTTAGAGTATCAGATAGGGTCTGAGGAACGGAACGGATTGGGCCGGAATACATGATGCACGAAAGGTGGTGGCCCATGCGTGTCCCATGAGATTCAACCAAATGAGGTAACAGTCCGTTTCGACCTTGAATTGACCGATGTGACCGATGCCGAGCTCGCATTGATTGAAGCGTCTCTCGGTGATCTGATTCAAGCGGTGGTATTGAACCAAGAGGAAGAGGGGGTGAGGTCATGATTGTAGCGCTCTATGCACGGGTCTCGACGAGCAAACAGGCGGACAAGGATCTGTCGATCCCTGACCAACTCAGCCAGATGCGGGCCTGGTGCCAGACTGGCGGCCATACGGTTGGTGCCGAATATGTCGAGTCGGGAGCCTCGGCTACAGATGACAGACGGCCAGTGTTTCAACGAATGATCACCGAAGCCTGCGTCAGCCCTTCTCCTTTTGAAGCCATTGTCGTGCATAGTCTCTCCCGGTTCTTCCGGGATTCACTCGAATTCGGTCTCTATGAACGGAAATTGAAGCGGTACCAGGTTCGTGTTCTGTCGATCACACAGCAGACCAGCGATGATCCTTCCGGCGAGATGATTCGGCGGATCTTCAGCGTGTTCGACGAGTACCAGAGTAAGGAGAACGGGAAACATACCTTGCGGGCTATGCGCGAGAACGCCAGGCAGGGCTTCTTTAACGGCTCGCGTCCTCCGGTCGGCTATCGAACGGTAGAAGTGCAGCTTCCCGGCAATAAGGGAAGGAAACGACAGTTGATCGTGGAGGAGAGCGAGGCGGTCGTGGTCAATCGGATTTTTCACTGGTACCTGCATGGAGAGCGAGGGCAAGAACTTGGCCTCTACGGAATAGCTGCCCGATTGAATGCGCAGGGCATCCTTATTCGGGGCCGTCAGTGGACGAAGGGGCGCATCTATGAGGTATTGACCAATCGCGCCTATATCGGGGAGCACTATTTCAATAAATATGAAAAGCGGGGCGGGGCTGTTCGGCGGATGAAGCCTCGGCAGGAGTGGGTGCCGGTCAAGGTCGATCCCACTGTGAGCCAGGAGCTGTTCTTGGCCGTGAAAGAGAAGTTGGAATCGCGCTCCCCTGAAAAGGTTCCGCCACGGGTTGTCAATTGCCCTACGCTTCTCACTGGGCTGCTCAAATGCGGGGCTTGTGGGGCCGGGATGACGCTCGCAACGGGCAAAGGTGGGAAGTATCGCTATTACAAGTGTTCAAGCCGGATTCTTAAAGGGAAGGACACCTGCACGAGCGAAAACCTTCCCACAGAGCTGGTTGATCGCCTGGTCCTCTCATCCTTGGCGGATCGAGTCTTTACGCCCTCACGAGTTCATACGATGTTGGAAGGGCTGAGGAAGCGTCTGAGCCGGTCGCAAACCGACCAGGATGGCAAGGTCAAGCAGCTGACCAGAGAATTGGAACGTGTGCAGCAGAGCAGCAATCAGCTGTATGAGGCTGTGGAGAAGGGTCTTCTCCCAATGGATTCGACGTTGACCGACCGAGCAAATAAACTGCAGGCGCAACGGCAGGCACTATTGACTGAAATAGCCGGGTTTCGAAGGCTCAAGCAAATGCCGCTGGATGCCTTGGGTGAGAGGAAGGTACATGCCTTCACCAAGATTCTACGAGAGCGATTGATTGAGAAGGATCGGGGTTTCAGCAAAAAGTATCTCAAGCTTCTCGTCGATGAGATCCGGTGTCTCGATAAACAGCTTGTGATGAAAGGGAGCTATGCGGCGCTTGCCAAGATGG
>JAHBTD010000035.1 GCA_019638775.1 Fimbriimonadaceae bacterium
CCAGTTTTAACAGTGGCTTGATTTCGCGAAGGTTTCCCTGTTTTTTCCTTATGGATCGAGCGGTTAACGACATTCTATGGGTTCTACTAGTTCGAACCAATATTGAGCGTTCTGACATTTTCTAGCACAAATCTAGCACACGAAATTTACACGAGTTTCTTCTGGCTGCTAGCGGTGGATGGCATCCAATGAGTAATACATCCGTCGTCCTTAAGGTTGAGCCAGGATTAACCCCTTTGGGGACACAAAAGACCACAGGAACTTGATCTCCGATCCCATCATATCCGGCAAGCAGAATAAGAAGGTTTAGCATCTTGCAAATTCTAATTGGGGCCGAGGCTCATGGGGGCTTACATCTAGACTGCTACTTCCAGTTCCTCCTCTAAACCTACGTGCATTCCGGTGGACAAACGGGTAATCTTCGCACCCTGACATGCATTGGTGTTTGGAATTACTATGTCGCTACACCCTGATTTTCCTTTTTCTCCTTACGAACCTCTCCTCCCGCACCAGCGCTGGTTTCCGGCTGATGAAGCGCTTCGCAGCACGGCTTATGAGAAGCTGCTACCGCCGCTTGTGGCAAAAGTGCGTGAGGAAGTCCACGCTTGGCGAACAGCCCATTACCCCGGTGCATCTACCACCTCAGCGGCACTGCTTCGCCATTGGTTCGAAACGAAGCATCTTATCGAGAATGCAGACGGATCACTCTCCCCATTCCGCTACTATTTTGCCCAACGCGAAGCGGTCGAGACGGTCATCTGGCTCTTTGAAGTCCGCCGGGCTCGCGACAAATACGATTTGCTCCGGTTCGATGCATCGGGCGCAGTATCCTCCGGCATGTTCGATGAAGATTGGCCCCGATACGTGTTGAAAATGGCGACCGGAGCCGGAAAAACCAAAGTGCTCTCCCTCCTCATCGCCTGGAGCTTCTTTCATAAGCTGTATGAAACCGATTCCGACCTCTCGCGTAACTTCCTTGTCATTGCACCAAATATTATTGTGCTCGACCGATTGCGTGCCGATTTCGATGGGCTCAGGATCTTTTTCAATGACCCCATCCTGCCCGGCAATGGATACGAAAGCCGCAACTGGCGGGATGACTTTCAACTGACCTTGCACATCCAAGACGACGTGCGGGTCGTCCGCGAGATCGGCAATCTATTTTTAACGAACATCCATCGCGTCTTTCTCGGCGAAGTCGCCGACCCGTCATTGGAAGATGATGACCTGCGCGATTATTTCCTTGCACCGTTCGGCCCCAAACCAGTCGGCAAAACCACCGACAGCCAAACTGATCTCGGCGAACTCGTGCGAGAGATTGAAGAATTGGCCGTCTTTAACGATGAAGCGCACCATATTCACGACCCAAAGATGGCCTGGTTCAAATCCATTCAGGACATTCACCACAGGATGCTTCAGAAAGACCGGCGCCTGGCACTGCAAGTCGATGTGACCGCCACGCCACGTCACAATAATGGGGCAATCTTCGTGCATACCGTCTCCGACTACCCCCTGGTCGAGGCGATTCATCAAAATGTGGTGAAGCATCCCATTCTGCCAGACGCCACCAGCCGCGCCAGGCTAACGGAGCGAACAAGCGCCCTGTTCACCGAGAAATACGATGACTATCTGAAGCTGGGCATCGAGGAGTGGCGAAAGAGCTTTGCCGAACACCAAGCGCTCGGCAAGAAAGCCGTGCTCTTCGTTATGGTAGATGACACCCGCAATTGCGACGATGTGGGCGCCTACCTCGAAAAGATCTGCCCAGAGTTGCAAGGTGCAGTCCTGGTCATTCACACCAAGAATAATGGAGAAATCTCAGAGGCTGCCTCTGGCAAGAAAGAGGAAGAACTCAAGAAGCTCCGCAAGGAATCCAACGAGATCGACACGTGGCGAAGTCCCTACAAAGCCATCGTCTCCGTGCTCATGCTGAAGGAAGGCTGGGATGTGCGCAACGTGACTGTTATCTGCGGCCTCCGCGCCTACGCCGCGCAGAGCAATATCTTGCCGGAACAAACGCTAGGGCGAGGTCTTCGACGAATGTATTTCGGCTCCGACACAAAAGAAACCGTCTCTGTCATGGGCACGCCCGCTTTCATGGAGTTCGTCGAGTCCATCCAGACCGAGGGAGTCAGCTTCGAACACGTACCGATGGGTGGAGGCGCTACACGTCAGGACTCATTGATCGTCGAGGTGGACAAGGAAAATCCTGCCAAAAATCTAGACGAATTGGACATTCCCCTCCCCAAACTCAGCCGCCGTTTCCAGCGAGACTATAAGGATCTGGACGCCATCGATCCGGCGGCCTTGCGTAACGTCCGGATTCCGCTTAAGGCATTTACTCTGGAACAAACACGGGAAATTGTGTTCAAGACAATGCTCGATGCCGAAGTACACCATACCATCCACCTCGATGGCTCTGGTCCCGCCGACTACCGTTCTGTCGTCTCCTTCTTCGCCCGCCAAATCATGAAAGACCTTCGCCTTGTCGGAGGCTACGACGTGCTCTACGGCAAGATGAAAACTTTCATGCGGGAGCACTTGTTTGCCGAATCCCCGGTGCATCTGGAAGATCCGGTGGTGCTGCGGAACCTGTCAGAGCCTGAGGTCGCAAAGACGCTCTACGATACCTTCAAAACCGCCATCAACGCGCTCACCATTCAAGACGCCGGTACCACGCGCATTGAAGCTCGGATTCGTCTGCGTGAGACGCGGCCCTTTCGCACCGAACATCGTCCGTTTCTCACCGCCAGGAAGTCGATCTTCACCAAAACGGTAGGTGAACCGCACTCCGGTGGGTTCGAGCTCTCGTTCGCGGCCTTTCTGGAGTCCGCCAAAGATGTCGCAGCGTTCGCCAAAAACTATCTCGCGGTCGGCTTCAAGCTCGACTACGTGAAGGCCGACGGCGACCTATCCACCTATACCCCGGATTTTCTCGTACGCACCACCGACGGCGTGGTCTGGATTGTGGAGACCAAGGGGCGGGCTGAATTGGATCTGCCGCAGAAGATGGCCCGGCTCAAGCAGTGGTGCGCCGATGCGACCGCCGCAGAAGAAAACGGGCAACGGTACCAGTACGTCTTTGTCGATCAAGCCGGGTTTGAAAAACATTCACCGACCACCTTCGCCGCACTCACGACCAGTTTCACCGACTACAAGTCATGAACGAGACGGAACCCCAACAAACCTTGCAGCACCTTCTCACCGCATGGGAAGGCGAGTGTGTGGAGTTCAAGGATGCCAACGACAATTTTCCCACGTCCGACATCGGGAAATATTTCTCGGCCCTGAGCAACGAAGCCAATCTTCGCGGCCTGTCCGCCGCGTGGCTCGTGTTTGGCGTAGACAACAGCACGCGCCGCGTCATCGGCACCGAGTATCGACGGGAGCGGGAACGGCTGAACAGCCTTAAGCACCAGATTGCCCAGGGCACAGACCCGTCCACCAGCTTCCGTGACATCCATGAGCTGATGACTCTAGCCGGGCGGGTGGTGCTGTTTGAGATTCCCGCCGCGCCGCGCGGGATTCCCATCGCATGGCAAACCCACTTCTATGCTCGGGCCGGCTCCAGCCTCACCGGTCTCAGCATTGCCAAGCAGGACGAAATCCGTGCGCAGGGTCTCGCAGATGACTGGTCTGCCATTGTGGTCACGCAAGCCACTCTCGCCGACCTTGATCCGGAGGCCTTGGCGAAAGCTCGCGCCATCTTCGCTGCCCGGTATTCCAGCCGCATCCCTGAGGCAACCATCCACGCTTGGGATGATGCCACATTTCTGGAACAGGCCAAATTGACCGTGCGGGGCGGCATCACCCGTACCTGCCTGCTCTTGTTGGGCCGGGAACAGACGACCACGCTGCTCAACCCGTATGTAGCCGAGATGACCTGGAAACTCGAAGGCCCTGAACGCGGGTACGAACATTTCCATCCGCCCTTCTTGCTCAACACGTCACGGCTCTTCCAGCGCATTCGCAATCTGCGCCTCTCGCTGTTACCGCCGGGTCAGCTGATCCCGGTGGACATCCAGAAATACGACGAAAAGATTGTCCTTGAAGCCCTCCATAACTGTATTGTCCATCAGGATTACACCCGCTGCGAACGCATTCTTGTCATCGAGCGGCTTGGTGAACTCGAATTTCAGAACGCCGGCGAGTTTTACGACGGCACACCCGATGATTACATTCGGGCCAACCGTTCGCCCCGCCGGTATCGCAATCGTTTCCTCGCTGAAGCCATGGTCACGTTACGCATGATTGATACCCTGGGTTTCGGCATCCGTGAGGTCATGTGGAAGGGACAAGCCAGCCGCTACCTGCCGTTGCCTGATTATGACTTGTCCGAGCCGGGCCACGTCACACTGCGCATTCAGGGCCGCTTCATCGACGAAAATTACAGTCGCGCATTGCTCACCCATGCCGATCTCCCGTGGCCGGACGTGCTGGCGCTCGATGCTGTTCAAAAAGGCGGCCTACCAGACGACGCCCTCGTGCAAGACCTCCGGCACCGTGGGCTGATCGAAGGCCGCAAACCCAGGCTGCATGTTGCGGCCGATGTCGCCGCCGCGACGGACACTCAGGCTGAATATATCCGCCACCGGGCCTTCGACGACCGGTACTTCTGCGATCTGATTCTCGATTACCTGAAAACCTTCAAGCAAGGGCAACGAACTGATTTTGAACGGCTCCTCACAGGAAAGCTGTCCGACCTGCTGTCCGGCAAGCAGAAAGCCCGCAAAATTAACAATCTCCTCCAACGCCTTCGTCGGGAGGGCAAAGTGGTCACCGACGGCCGCACCAAAGGGGCTACCTGGCGATTGACTACAATTGACTAAGATTAACTACAATTGACTACGGCCATCCATACCAACCAACACGTGTGAGTGACCAAAAACCTCGGTTAGCCACCGAAACACCAATAAACCCCGATGGTTACAAGGAAATCTTAATTGACGGTTAATTGACTGGAGTCCCCATGGCCCGCGAAAACGCCCACTACGAGCTCTCCGACGCCGAAAAGCGCGACCTCATCAAGCTCATCGAACAGGGCAAGCCGCTGCCGGAGAAGTACCGTTTTCTGCTCTTCGCCGATAAGCGCGAAGTCGAACTGGTGTGGAACGGAAAAAACCGCGAAGTCTGCACAGCCGTGCTACCGTTTCAGACGCTCGAACACATCGACGAGCCTAGGAAGGAACAGCGCGAGGGAGAACTCGATCTCGACCTGGGCGGGCGCCAGGTCAAGGGCTGGACGAATAAGCTCATCTGGGGCGACAACAAGTTGATTCTCTCCTCCCTCAAAGCCGGGGCGCTCCGCCGTCAGATCGAGGAGGCCGGCGGCCTCAAGCTCATCTATATCGACCCGCCCTTCGATGTGGGGGCGGACTTCAGCATGGATATCGAGATCGGCGGCGAGACTTTCCATAAAGAGCCGAACCTTCTTGAGCAAATCGCCTACCGCGACACCTGGGGACGCGGCGCCGATTCCTTCATCGCCATGATCTATGAACGCCTTATTCTCATGCGCGACTTGATGCACCCAGAGGGTAGCATCTACGTGCATTGCGACCCGAGGGTGAACGGGTTTATCCGTTTGGTGATGAATGAAATCTTCGGAACCGAACTCTTCCGAAACGAAATTGTCTGGCAGAGAACATCGAGCCGCAAAGGCGTGAACCAACTTGGGCGTGTTCACGATCTGATTTACTTCTACTCCAAAAGCGAAAGCCTCACGTGGAGTCCCCCCAGCGTTGCTCAAACCGAGGAAACAGCGCGTGGTCACGATTTCCTGACTGACGAGGATGGAACGATTCACCGCCTTTCAGACTTAACCGGCGCGGGCCCGGGACCAGCTCGGATTTTCAATGGTAAGAGCATTGAACCTCCTGCTGGTAGACATTGGGGTTACGACCAACCCGGAATTGACAACCTGATAGCTCGCGGACGAATCGCTTTCACGAGGACCGGCACACCTCGCCTCAAGACTCCGTTAAGCGAACTCAAGGGCGTAGCTGTTCACGACGTGTGGACTGACATTTCAGTTTTGAACTCAGCAGCCGAGGAACGCGTTGCTTATCCGACTCAAAAGCCGGAAGGGTTGTTGGAACGTATTGTTGAAGCCAGCAGCAAAGAAGGCGATTTGGTAGCGGACTTTTTCTGCGGCAGCGGTACGACCGCCGCTGTGGCTGAAAAGCTGGGCCGAAAATGGATCGCTACCGACCTCGGCAAGTTCGGCATTCACACCACGCGCAAGCGGCTCATTCAAGTACAGCGTGAGTTGAAAGCCGGCGGCAAACCCTTTCGCGCTTTTGAAGTGCTCAATCTGGGCCGCTACGAGCGCCAGGCCTATCTCAACGTCGCCGGGCGTCTCACGGGCAAACAGAAAGAACAGGCGCTGGCCAAGAAAGAGGCGGAGTTCCGTGAGTTGATCCTCAAGGCCTACCGCGCTGAACCTTTGCCTGACACCGGATTCTTCCACGGCAAGAATAGTGGGCGACTCGTCGTCGTAGGCCCGATCAACTTGCCGGTCGGGCGGCTGTTTATCGAGGAAGTCATCACCGAATGCCGTAAACGCGGTGCCTCTCGCGTGGATGTGTTGGCCTTCGAGTTCGAGATGGGCCTCTTCCCCGCCGTTCTGGAAGACGCAAAACAAAAGGGCATCGACCTCGCGCCCAAGACCATCCCGCCGGAGGTGTTCGACAAACGCGCCGTCGAGAAGGGACAGGTCCGTTTCCACGACGTGGCCTATATCGAAGTCACGCCGCGATTCGACAAGAAGGATAAGCTCACACTGGCCGTAGAGCTGTCCGACTTCTCCGTCTACTACTCACAGGGACTCGTGGAATCCATCGCCGCTGAGCTGAAAGAGGGCAAGAGCGAGGTGGTGTGCGAGGCGGGCAAGCTCATCAAAATCAGCAAAGACAAACAGGGCGTCGTCACTCGCGAGATGCTCACCAAGAAGTGGACCGACTGGGTGGACTACTGGGCGGTGGACTTTAACTACGAAAGCCGGAAAGAAATCATCAAGGTCCAGCGTGGCACAGGCCTCGGCGGTGTCCAGGGCTTCTTGCCTGGACAGGAGCCGGACCAACGCGAACTCGAATTAGCCGCTGACGATTTCGAAGAGCGCTGGACCGGGGCCTACATCTTCGAGAACGAGTGGCAGAGCTTCCGCACTCGCCACAATCGCGACCTTGAATTGAAATCCGCTCCGCACCGCTACGATAAATTGGGCCGCTACATCGTCGCCGTCAAAGTCATCGACATCTTCGGCAACGACACCATGACGCTGATGCCTATCACCGTGGGATGAGTGGCAGTAGGGGTTTGGATCTGATGGCACACCACACGAAAAAAGAGCTTTCCGCCAACGCGCACTAAAGCATACCTATGCATGGCATCGGCTTTACTTCTACCCTCCATCAATTCATGGAAATCAATGGTTTGCGTCTCACTTGAAGTCGGCGACGTACCCCTGCAAAGTCTCATCTGAATGTGCATTTTTCCATTCTGCCCCTCAGTTCAGACATTTGACGATCCGCAGGCTCACCAGTGAAACGACAAATATTTTTTCGCGCACCAGTCAAAAACGAGCTGATTTTGATTCGCTCCAGATCTCGTCTCAGGACCATGCGCACAATTGCCGCCACTGGCGCACGAAAGCGCAGATACGCATCCATACGCCTACTTCCCTTCGTGTTGTAGCTGTCACAAAATCTGTCCTCTATTGTCCCCTCGGGACCCCTCCTGTCCCCTCGAGGGTTCTTTACTACGTGGTGGCGTTTGCATAAGGTCGGAGCTTGCAACGGAACGGTCACAAGGATGCACTGACACCACCAATGGAGCCCTGTTCAGAACAACACCGTCATCCTTGGCCGGGAGGTGATGCCGGTCCGCGCCGCATGCCGACAGGCTGCGGGGCGGAGCGGAATGGCCCCCGTCTTGGTAACACGGGGGTGCTACCCACAGCGCTCCGTACAGGAGTTCGATAGATTCCATGGATTCGAGCTTCACCCTCACCATTGATTGGCTCGCGTTTACGGTCCTGGCCACCAATCCGCAAGAGACCATGAAGGTCCTGGGTGGCGATTGGAGCAAGGCCAAAGGCGGCTTCCGAGGCTATCCCTTGTCTTGGATGAAGGTCGACGGATTGCGCGGGGTCGGCAAATTGGGCACGAACGCGCCTCGTCGTCCGAATGAAATTCATGTGGATCTGTCGGGCGGCCTGACGTCCGCCCTGACACTGGATCAAATCCGCACCCTGCTGAGGTGGGTGCACAAGCAGCAAGGGCATGTCACTCGGATTGATTGTGCGCTGGATGATCGAGCCGGATCGGTCCCGGTCAGCATGATTCGAGAGGCCGTTGCTGCCGGTCAGTGTGTCACTCGTGCGGCCCAAGTCCGGCATATCGTCTCCAACCTGACGCATGGGACCGGAGCAACAACCGGTGAGACGATGTATTTTGGCAGCCCACAGAGCCAGACGTTACTCCGCATCTATGACAAGCGGTTAGAGCTCCAGAGCAAGGAGCAGCCGAATTGGCAGGAGTATGGAGTCCGATGGGAGCTGGAACTCAAGAAAGACCGTGCGGAACAGTGTGCCCGCGCATTGGCGACTTTAGACGAAGCCGATTGGAAGGAGTTGGTGGTCGGCCTCCTGCGGTCGTATGTGGATTTCCGGCAGATCCCGAAGGATGCCGAAGATGAA
The DNA here is from genome assembly GCA_019638775.1 of Fimbriimonadaceae bacterium. Classification (NCBI taxonomy): domain Bacteria; kingdom Bacillati; phylum Armatimonadota; class Fimbriimonadia; order Fimbriimonadales; family Fimbriimonadaceae; species Fimbriimonadaceae bacterium. Next base: position 8,699 of record JAHBTD010000035.1, read on the forward strand.
GAACGGTACCGCGCTCCAGTCTTGGAGTGGTACGCCCTCCTGACGGAGGGATTTCAGAAGGGGCGATTAGCCCAGGAGCAGCAGGTGCAGACCCTGCAAAACGTGAAACGATGGGTGAGCGACACCCTGACGCCGATGTTGGCGGTCATTTGTGCCACCCCTGGAGGGGAAGCATGGCTACTGAACGAAATTGTCAGGGGCATTGCTCGGTGGAAAGACCGACACCGCAATTTGCTCAAGCAACTACCCACTCGGTTTCACCGGTCTGCCGGCGGTCACGCGGGCAGCCCATGCTAGGGGGACTGGGGGTGTCGCCAGACTCCCCCGGTGTATCTGCAGATGCTTACCGTCAAAGAACTCTCAGCTTGGCTCAACATCAAGCCGTCCACACTGTATCTCTGGGTCTCACAGAACAAAATTCCTTACTGTCGCATTCATGGCCTCGTCAGGTTTGAACCCGAAGACATTCGGAAGTGGCTCGATGCCTTTGAATCGGCCACAGCAAGCCGCTTACCTGCCCTCAGACGCGACGATACCCGAGACCTAGACCAC
>JAHBTD010000036.1 GCA_019638775.1 Fimbriimonadaceae bacterium
GGCGTGGATGGGGCCGAATATCTGGGCGACGAGGTCGGGATTCCGATCGACCTTCCAGGTTCGGTAGGCGTCCGGCGAGTAGGAAATGAGAAAGGTGCCGTCGCCTTCCGTCTTGCCGACGCCCAGGACATCGTCTTCACTGAAAAAAGGATCGAAGTCGAGCGCACGAACGGTCAGGCCGGCGATGCCGGCCCCCCGTTCATCGATGACACGTCCGTGGATGCTGATGTTCGCCATAGGTTCCGTCAGGTGACCGAAACCTACGCCGCTCGCTCCGGCCTGTCAACCGCCGATGTGCGAAGGAATACGTGTATTTATGCGGGGTAGGGAAACGTGATGTGTCAGGGTGAAACAGGGGTCGGGGTGAGGGACCGCCTTCGAATGGGGACCATCATCCCGATCCCGGTCTCGTCATCGGTTTGAACTGATTATCTGCCCAGATAACTCGACACTCATTGACGGGCAGTGAGCTGCCTGCCGTATCCGTTTGCCCAGGCTATGTCGACGACTCGTTCGCTGGATTGCGCGACCGACATCTGCTCATCGAAGAGCGTGGGGTACGAGGCTGTCACCGTTGTTTGAAAGTCGGGCCAGCGGTCTGCCGACACACCAGCCAGGGCTGCGAGCGACGCCAGATATTCTCCTTGGCCGCGAGCGATATCCGCGCGGAGGTTTTCGTGCGTATGCGTCGCGAAGACCGTAGCCCGTTGTTTCGCCCTGAGCAATCGGCCGTCTGTTAGCGCGCCGGGCGTGGTGCTCGACGTGAATTCGGTCGTCGGATCGAGGAACTCTTTGGTCGCTCCGCTCGTTCCGTTCGTGAGTTGCGTGGTGGCGTCGAACGGCGCTTTCGTCAACTCGACGGTCGCGTCCGTCATACAGCCGCCGAGGGTGAGGATTAATCCGGGAATCAGTGCGAAGCGCGTGGTGATCATAGGAAGCCTCCTGGGTTCGCCCGATGTGTACAACACTGACATACCACATCCAACGCCAGGGCCGACCCTAGGAGGAGCCCTAGTTGGGGAGAGAATTGGACAGAGCTATAAATCGATACACTTTGCAGGCGGGATTAATTCCCAGGAATGGAATGGCCGGTTTCCTCGGGTGCTTGAGCTAGGCTTCTCGGCATGGCCCAACTCTTGTCGGGATCATTAATTTTTAACTGCCGTATGCCCTCAGGGAATCGCCCCTGGATTTTTTCATATTCACCCCATACCTCGCTGTTGGGGTGTTTCCAATCATGAATGTAATAGACCGATTGGATTTTTGCCTGCAGGAGTTCCTTAGTGCAACCGAAACAAGGCCTCATGGTCGTGTAAACAATCCCACGTTCGACCGCGATTCCAAACCTCGCCGCCGATAGGAGAACATTCTGCTCCGCATGTACGCAAATACACACGTCATAGGCATTTCCCGAACCATACTTGTCCCTATTCAAACAGCGATCACATCCACCCTCGTCGCAGTTTTTCATGTCCTCCGGGGTGCCGTTATATCCCGTGGACACTATGCGATCATCGCCTCACGGTTTCACAGTCGATAATGGAGAATGGTCGAGCCTGGAATGGCAAATGCCGCTTGTATTTGTCACCCCTCCATTTTCCTTCGTGTAGACCGATAATTTTGGAATTGATCCTATAGACGGCGACCCCACCACCTCTTTCCCAATCCTGCATCTTTCATCAGCTCGTCGTAAGACTTCTGGACCTCACCAAGGAATTCCTTCGGATAAGGATTGGTCGGGTGAAAGTATTCCAAGAACTGTTCCAAAGTGGGCATACCCGCTGTGGATGCGTTTATGTCTATGCCTAGTGATATACGGCATCGGTTATACCACGTGTCTTCGCCATAGTGTTTTCCCGCCTCATCCCAACGGCTCAGGACTGCCCTAAATTCTCCCACGTGCATTAAGTAGTTCTTGCGTTCTTGGTCAAAATCTGATCCTGGCAACACGTCCTCTGGCTTTAGATATCCGTAATTCTCCAGAATAGTTTCTTCGGCGGCTTCATTGTTTTGTCGGAAAATGCCCTCCATTGCACGCACCCATTTCTTCAACCATTGATCCCTTTTGGCTTCGGGGTCGTACAGGATAATCGTCAATATCTCCTCTGGGGAGAGTGCAGTGGAGGTCTCGATGGTATCGGCGGTGAAATTCTTCCATATGTCCTGATTTGCCCGAAGACGGCCCAGTACGGGAGCATAGAACTTCTCAAGTTGCTCCTTTGCGCTTTGTTTTCTTTGTTTGGGTCTCTCGGTCGCGAATAGCGTAACTATGATAACTAAAAGAGGAAAAACAGTACCTTTCACTATTTCCCAAACTATTTCCAACCATGAACCCCGTGTGCTCTTTTGACCGCCAATGCTGTCAATCTTTGTAGTAAGGTTCGAGATAGCTGTTATCAGATCAGTGTCCACGACTTCCGCACAAAAATTTCCAGATATGGCCTCGCGGTCCTTGGCAGGTTTGCTGTCTCTTGCGATCCGGGTATTTAGGGTGGAGATTTCCTTCGTAAGGTCTTGGATGGTTTTCTCTAACTGGCCATAGCTTTGAGGCGTTGTTGGAGGTGTGCTACGGTGAATCTCTGTGAGAGCGCCCAGGGTCCTAGCAATGCAGGTGATATCCCCTGAATTGGCTGCGATGCTGGCTTTCAGTTGGTCATACTGAGAAGAATGCGAGGGGCTCTCTGAAGGCCATGCAAGCCCTGGGCTGGTGAGTAGTGTTGTGACTATGACAATGACCAAGAGGGGAGGGGGTAGCGCGGAACGATCCCTATGCTGGACGAGCTGGTACATTTCGAACCTCCACCGCACGGGAGAATTCATAGCTCACATGATAGGAATGCGGTTCTATGCTAGGGCATCGCGCACGGCATTCTACTCATGGGCGTGGTTTTTCACAAGTCACTGATGGGGCAGGCGCGATAGTTTTCTGGTCACTTATGGGGTATACAGAGAATAAAGACCTTGTACTCTCCGCCGCAACATCGCTGCAATACCAGCTATGCACGTCACGAGGCGCTTTCGTGCGTGTTCAAGGTTGGCCATCGTTAGCAGCATCCGCAAACCATTCTATTGCTGCCTGGTTACAAAATGGGGCCGAACCAGATAATGGACATATTTGCCCAGGAAGAATGTAGGAGAACAATCGATCGCTTCGCAGAGTTGATCAATAGTGGCATCTTTAATGATGGCAATCGAAAACATGTGCTGTTTTGGTCGGCCTTCATTGAGCTAATGATTTGCCTCCGTGATCTGCTGGAAAAGTCCCGCAAATACGCAATGCGCGTTTCCTTTACGGATGATATCCTGCCGAATGATTACGTGAAGGATGTGCATGATGCGGTAGTCGCGATGAGGGACGCTGGTTGCCATATCGATTCGTATAAGAAGCACCTCAATAGGCCACAATACCGGGCCTCGTTCATGGTTGTGCGAGGAAAGGGCCGACTACTTAATATAGGCGGCATTGAACTCTCAGCAGATTATGAAGACGATCTGGCATTCTTTCATGGCATAAACCGTCTCTACATGAGACGACACATCATCCGAGCCTTCGAAGAAGCCAAGGCTTTGCTAAGCCCGCTCATGACGGAAATTCAACTTGCAGATAAACCACCGGCAGCAACCACTGATTAAATGCTGGCCAGGGTATGTGGTAAGGGGGACGGTATGTGGTGCTGAATCCGGTGCGCGCGCGCCTCACTCGCAAGCCGGAGACGTATGCCTGCTCGAGTTATCGGGCGACCGCGGGGCTCACGCCTGTTCCGCCCTATCTGACCGTGGAGTTGGTGCTCCCGCAGTTTAGGCGAAAGCGGGCTGCTGCGGAGACCTGTTCTTCTATCGCTTCTGCTGTGTTAACCGTTTAAGTGCTTCCTGATAGACCGCGAGATCTTCCCGTTTTCCAATAGCGACGACTTCCACCAGGATCTCCTGGTCGATGATCCGGTACACGATACGGATCGATTTCTTGGCTGCGTAAAGTTTGTAGTAGCCGGTGAGATCGAGGCCAGCGCGATTGCCAAGATGTTCGCCAAGCCGTGGGGCGGTTTCGAGTTTCCTGAGCTGCTTTGCAACCGGTGCTTTCAGGGATCCATCAAGCTGTCGAAAGTCCTGGGCAGCTGCGACGGTCAGAACGACGCTATATCGCAACGCGCTGCTCCTTCAGCAACGACTCCAAGCTGACGGTTTTCTTGCCTTTCTTGCGTGCCCGCTGTGTCACCAGGCGATGGATCTCCATATGCTCCAACAAGTCGAGCGCCTCCGCCATCTTTTCATAGTCATCCACCGGCACGATCACAGCTTCCACCTGATTGTTCTTGAGGACGACGACTCGCCGCCGCTGCTGGGCCTTCAGCGCGGTCAGCACTTTTCCGAACGACCGCGCGACCCGAGATGCGCTGAGAATTTCTTCCTTCTTGTAGGCCACGGCCATGTGGTACCTCATGATTTGTTATGCGTGTAATATCGCGTACGATTATATGCAATCACAGACCAAAAATGCCATGTGATGTAAGGGGGAGAGATCCCCTTAAGTGATTCGAGTTCATGGCTCTCTCTGCTACCCTGTGATTCCTGACCCGAAGTTGGTTGAGCGGCTTGCGCGCTACCTTCCCAATCACGGCGTCTCGCCGGCACTCGAACCATTGAGAGGACAGTTGAGTAACCGATTGGGGTCAGTCATTGTCTTGACTTTCAAGTGCGCTGACTGGCTGTCACCTGCCATGGCGTGCCCCTCTTCACTATCGCATTGAGAATCGTGAGGCGCTTCCGCATGCAGGCTGTCAATGCCGGCTTCTCCGCCTGACACAAGCGAGCCCCCCGTGAGCACAACTCACGCACGAGATTGTTTCAGTGTCCGACAGGGCCGGTCGTTCGGTGCAGAGGTATGAAGCGCCGTGGCGCCGGGACATTCACGAGGCAGCTACTTCCGCTTTTTGGGGCTAGCCGGTGAAGAGGGAATATCGAGCGAACGGACAGGCGCTCGTGAGCCCGATTCTTTCATCCAGCGAAGGTCTGCTTCACAGGCTGCACGGTTTGGGTATGGCTTGGCGCACTCCGCCACAATTCGCCCATCGTTGTGATGAAGGCGCCACCGGAACTCTTTCCCTCGGTCACGATAAATTTCATAGAAGCCAAGGCGTGGCGCCGACGGAACACCGGGGAGCCCCAACGCTCCCCAATCGGGATGCGCCCGCAATTGTTCGCCGGTAATGCGTCCTGCCGCGCGGATTCCCTTGGGGGCACGGCCGAGCAGCGCTTGCACCTCGGCCATATCAACCGGCCGCTGGCGTAGCTTCGAGAGATCCATCACGCTGATCGAGATGTCCCCAAGGGGACCCTCGTGGGCGATCGGCACATCGACATAGACGATGGCCGTATCCTGGCGAGCAAGGCTGTGCCCCGGCTGCTGCGGCCGTGAAATCCCGCGAACCGATCGCGGATCGTTGAACGAATGCACGATCGCCGTCGTCCCTCCGACCGTGACCTCAGCGAGATAACTTCCCTCTAGGACTGGCCGTTGGACGGCCGGCCCTTCCAGCGGTTTCATGCCGGCGAGGCGGACTCCTTGTGCCGTGAATTCGAGCGCGACCCGGATGCGCCGTTGTCCGCGCCACTGCGGGTGTGGGCTCATTCGAACACCTCCAGATCGGAAAGAATCTTTCGCCCGCAGACCGGACACCAGGGTGGATTGTTTTGGTTCATCCGGCATTCCAGCACCGGCCGAAAGAGCCCGGTCGTATAGGAACCTCCGGCCCCTTCAAACGCGCCCACGCTGGTGCGGCGATTCCACCCGGCGGGTGGACGGGCTGCATGTGTCGGTAACGGGGTATTGGGGGCGACGAGGTCGAACCATTTGAGCCTCGTCCAATCCGACGGCGCCTCCGAGAGATTCGGGTAGTTGCTCACGCCGGTGTACGTTTCCCTGGCGCTGTCGCTGAGGTATTCATCGCCCAGGCGAAACAGGTTGTGCCCCAGCTCATGGGCCACGGTCGTCATGCCGCTGCCTTCCGTAAAATAACCAGTGCCGGGGCCGATCGAGCTGCACCCGCCCCAGGTGTCCGACTTGACGAGCACGATGACATGGTCGGCCTCGGGAGCGAAGCGCAGGCGCAGTTTTTCGATGCGCGCGTCCGTAAACGTCGACAGATCGAACCAACAACGATCCCAGCTGTCGTTGGGAATGAGGCCGAGCCGGGAGGATTTGAACACGTCCGAGGTGATGGTGCCTCTCGTACTGTAGCGACGCTCTCGAACACCGGACTCCACCGACACCAAGTCGACCCGAACGACACGGAACGCGCCTTGATGCAACAGCAGCTGATCCAGGCTTAACGCCACCAGCACCTGACTGGTGACCTGCGACCGATAGGCAGGCATGTCGGCCTCGGCATAGCCGTCCCCCATGATCAGGATCGAGAGTTTGGGATCCGATCCAGGGCGGCCCACCACATGCTCGGCGCGATCGTGGAGGGCTGTGCCGTGGTTTACCCAAGTCCAGCGAGACCCATCCCACGTGCGCTCGTAGAGCCGTCCGTTGGCCGTGGATACGAACAGCTTACTGTCCATCATGGCGGCGCCGGGGGCGGCGTTGACGGTGGTGCCGGGTGGGGTATCGTGATCCACCCAAACCCACCGGCTGCCGTTCCATAACCGTTCATACAGGTGCCCATTGCCGGTGCCGACAAACAGCTTACTGTCCATCATGGCGGCGCCGGGGGCCGTGGCGACGGTCGTCCCGGGCGGCGCGCCGTGGTCCACCCAGACCCACTGACTCCCGTTCCACACTCGCTCGAACAATCGTCCGTCTGCGGTGCCGACGAAGAGTTTACTGTTCATCATCGCCGCCCCAGGCGCCGTGGCCACGGACGTGCCGATCGGCAGGCCATGGTCGACCCACACCCATTGAGTCCCGTTCCAGACACGTTCGTAGAGCCGTCCGTTCGCGGTGCCGACAAACAGCTTACTGTCCATCATGGCGGCACCGGGGGCCGTGGCGACGGTGGTGGCCGGCGGCGTGCCGTGATCGTTCCACACCCAACGCCCCAGGTCGTTCCGCCAATGGCGTTCCCACAGATGCCCGTCGTCCGTGACGACGAAAAATTTCTCATTCAACATTTCAGCGCCGGGACCGTGCACTATGGGACGATTGCCGGGTCGCCCATGGCTGTTCCAGGCCCAGCGTCCGAGGTCGCTTCGCCAATGCCGTTCCCACAGACTGCCGTCGGCCACGACGACAAACAGTTTTTCATCCAGCATCGCCGCGCCGGGCGTACCGGTGACTGGACTGCCCTCGGGCTTGCCATGGTTGATCCAGATCCACTCGTCCCCATCCCACCATCGCTCGTAGAGATCGCGGAACTCGCCGTTCAGGCGTGAGACGAAGAGTTTGCTGTCCAACATGGCCGCGCCGGGTCCGCTAATCATACGATCCTCGAATGAAGGCTCCGTCGTAGAACCGGAGGCTTAGAAACATGAACGTCGTAGAATACGATCGACTCGAGCGGGTGGTCGAGGTCCCGCACTGAGCACTCCTTGAAATCCGCGACCGTCGACTGGCGGCGGTCTGGGACAGGCGACTGTTCTCCGGCCCTATCGGCCTCGATGCGGCGCATTATCGGCGCCTGCGTTGACTCAGTCAATGCGTCCACGGCGCCACGAGGTCCTCATACTTTCACGCAGTGAGGAAGAGTCCTTCTCTCGGTCCCGGCGGGTGAACCGTTTGCGTGCTTTCTGATAGACCGCGAGATCTTCGCGCTTTCCAATGGCAACGACTTCGACCAGGCGCTCTTGGTTGATGATCAGATAGACGCTGCGGATCTATCGCACGTCGGTGCTCCTTCAGCAACGACTCCAAGGTGACGGTGTTCTTGCCTTTCTTGCGCGCCCGTTGTGTGACCAGGCGATGGATCTCCATGTGCTCCAAGAGATCGAGCGCCTCGGCCATCTTTTCATAGTCATCCACCGGCACGATCACAGTTTCCACCTGATTGTTTTTGAGGATGACCGCTCGCCGCCGATGCTGAGCCTTCAGATCGGTCAGCACTTTTCCGAAGGACCGCGAATCGAGATGCGCTGAGATTTCTTCTTGAAGGACCAACGCTCTGTTTTTCGATACAACTTTACAGCCAGGCTTGTCTGACGTAGATCAATGGCGTAGGGCATGACTTGCGTCTTGTCGAGCAGCCGGTCTTTCCGAGCTTATGTAGCGCGTCATCGATGATGATCGGAAGGAAGGTCGGGCCCTCTCTGTTCCAGTGGTCCGAAGCAGGGAATATCGCTGTTGCCACCCACGATGCCCCGATTCCCTCAAACGTTCGCCGCTTGGCTGTTGACCGTCCTTGGAAGCCTCTTGCTGCTGATCGCTTTGGTACTGCACTGGGGGATGTACTTGGTGGTGTTTGGTCATAAAACTGTATCTCCCGGCGGCGGTGAATTTGCGGTCGCATTGTTCGGAGGTTTGCCCGCTACGCTGCTGGCATCGGCATGCTTGGGCATTGCCAGCAGCAGGCCGGTATGGAGATCGACTGCGTCGGTGATGGCCATCGGTGCGGCCGGTGCATTGCTGCTGTCGTGGGTCCTGGTCATTGTTTTGTGGCCGCGATGAGCATGGGACTTGTAAGAAGAAGCGTTCCTCATTGCATGACCCAAGACGACTCAACGAATCATGTTCGTTCTGATCGCTGAACGCAGGGCCCCATGAACACAGGCCATCAAGTCACCTTCACCTCCGACTTCTTCAAGCCCATCCCGGGTGAGGATGAGCACACCAATCCCGGATGTTATGGCAAAGCATGGGCCACCTGGCTCGCCGAGCGGCTGCGGGAGCGAGGGGTTTCAGTCGAAGGCGTCATCCCGGAAGATTTTGGCTGGGTGGTGATGATCTCGCGCAAGCCATTCATGCTGTGGCTGGCGTGCAGCAACACGGATGGCAGCACAGATGAATGGATGGTCTATCCCGTCGCGGAACTGTCGGTAACGCAGCGCCTCTTCAAGCGTGTTGACCCTGCCCCTGAGCTCGAACGATTAAGGGGCCATCTGGCCGAGGTCGTTCCGCTCATTCCCGGTGTCACGAATATTGTGTGGGAGTGAATGCCTGAGGCTCGCCGTATCGTGAGCCACCCAGCGCGGGTCTCTCGACGCAACGGCACCGTCTCCTGCTGAACCACGAATCATTTGACTGATTCCTTCTGACCCTTTATCGTCGCGCCATGGGTGTGGACGAGC
>JAHBTD010000037.1 GCA_019638775.1 Fimbriimonadaceae bacterium
CCTGGTGGTCTCTCGCCTGACCAAACGGCTCCGTGACCTCCATATGGATAGTTTTGCCTCTTACTACCAGTATGTGACGCAGGACCAAAGCGGCGAAGAGTTCACGCGCATGCTGGATCTCCTCTCGACGAACAAGACGGATTTTTTCCGCGAGCCCAAACATTTCGATTTTCTGCGTGAACGCATCCTGCCCACCCTGGAAAAAGAAAAACAAATCCGGATTTGGTCCTCCGCCTGTTCGACCGGAGAAGAACCGTACACCATCGCCATGACCCTGTATGAAAGCGTCCGTGCCCCGGAGCAGTGGAACTTTCAGGTCCTCGCGTCGGATATCTCCACTCGCGTCTTGGCGCATGCCGCCAAGGGACTGTATGCGGAAGAGCGGGTACGCGAGGTTCCGGCGGAGATCGTGAAGCGGCATTTCCTTCATGGGCGAGGAGACAGTGCCGGGCTCGTGAAGGTCAAGCCGCATCTTTCTGCAATCATCAAGTTCCGGCGGTTGAACCTGATGGACGATCGGTTCCCCATCAAGGCGCCGCTCGATCTGATCTTCTGCCGGAACGTGATGATTTACTTCGATCGTCCGACGCAGGAACGCCTGGTGAACAAGTTCTATCACCATCTCAAGCCGGGCGGATACTTGTTCATTGGACACTCAGAAAGTTTGCAGTGGGTGTCCCATCCTTTCAAAACGATCGCCCCGACCATCTACTGGAAGGAAGCTTGAGAACGATGCCTGTCATCGACACCGACACATTTTCCCATATTCGCCGGATGCAGGATCGCCGGTTTCCTCACGAAATCGCCTGCATTCTACCGGGTGAGTTTTTCGTGAGCCGGGAACCGATGGTGGTCTATACCGTCCTCGGTTCCTGTATTTCCGCCTGCATTCGCGATCCGATCGTCGGTGTCGGCGGCATGAACCACTTTATGCTTCCCGCGCCGAAAGAACATCAATCCGGAGATTCCTGGGGCGGGGAGTCGACACGGTATGGCTCGTTCGCGATGGAGCAACTGATCAACGAAATCCTGAAGCGCGGCGGGCTGAAGCATCGACTGGAAGTGAAACTGTTCGGCGCCGGAAGAATCTACGAAGGCAATATCGATGTCGGTGCACGTAATACCGAATGGGTCCTGCAATTTCTGAAGACAGAAGGCTACACCGTCGCCAAGAGCGATCTCGGCGACGTGTATCCCCGGAAGGTGTATTACTTCACGGATTCCGGGCGCGTGCTGATGAAAAAGATCGAACGGGTCAAGAATCGGACGATTTACGAGCGGGAGTCCGAGTACCAACACCGGATCGCAGAGGAGCCGACGACGCAACAGGGCGATATCACGCTCTTCTAACTGTGGGCCCGGAGTGGCACCTTGTCCCGCAGGCACACCACAAGAGATGGAGATGTTCGGCAATGAGTAAGATTCGAGTGCTGACGATCGACGATTCCGCGTTGATGAGGCAAGTGTTGGCTGAGCTGCTGTCGAAAGATCCCGACATCGAGGTCATCGGCAGCGCACCGGATCCCTATGTCGCCAGAGAGAAGATCAAGGCGCTCAATCCCGATGTGCTGACCCTGGATGTGGAAATGCCGAAGATGGACGGCTTGACCTTCCTGGAAAAGCTCATGCGGGGACGTCCCACGCCGGTGATCATGGTCAGTTCATTGACCGAGGCCGGCTGCGAGACCACACTCCGCGCGCTGGAGCTCGGGGCGGTGGACTTTATCACCAAACCGAAGATCGATCTTCGCCAGGGCATGGACGATATTGCCGCCGACTTGATCGCCAAGGTCAAAGGCGCAGCCACCGCGTCGCTCCGACAGACGCCCGCGGCAGGCGCACAGACTCCTGTGAGGCCGACCGCCCTGAACTCGGCCATGATCAAGACAACCGATATGATTATCGCGATCGGATCGTCAACCGGCGGGACCGAAGCCGTGAAGGAGGTGTTGCAGGTGCTGCCACCCAATACCCCTCCGATACTGATCACGCAACATATGCCTGAAAAGTTCACGAAAACCTGGGCCGATCGCATGAACGAACTCTGCCGCATCTCCGTGAAGGAGGCCGAAGACGGCGACAGCGTGTTGCCCGGTCATGCGCTGATTGCACCCGGCAACTACCACATGACCTTGGTTCGCAGCGGTGCGCGGTATTCGGTGCGCATCAATCAGAACGAGCCGGTGAACCGCCATCGCCCCTCGGTCGACGTCATGTTCGACTCCGTCGCGCAGTATGCGGGCGGGAATTCGGTGGGGGTCATTTTGACCGGGATGGGCGGGGACGGCGCGAAGGGGTTACTCAAGATGAAGGAAGCCGGGGCCTATACCATCGCGCAGGATGAGGCTTCGTGCGTCGTCTTTGGGATGCCCAAAGAAGCTATTAAGCTGGGGGCGGCCGACGTCGTGCGCCCGCTCAAAGACATTGCCGCAACCGTGCTGACTCGTGTCACCCGTGCCTGATCGTTCACTTTTTCCAAAGAGGAGCCGGAATGAAAATCACGAAAGAAGTCAATAATCGCAAGGTCACCTTGAAGCTGGAAGGCAACTTTACCTACACCCAGCGAAAACCGTTTCAGGAAATGCTGAAATCGGTCGCCGTCGATGGGGTCGACCAGATCGTGATCGAGCTTTCCCAAGTAGCATTCCTCGACAGCGCGGCATTGGGGCTGCTGATGATTTCTCACCGGCAGTTGCAGGCAGAAAAGCGCACGTTGTCCCTGGCCTACCCTCAGCCCACGGTCCGGCAGATTATCGAGTTGGCCAATTTGCACAAGACGATCCCGCTGATCGATGCGGACGCTCCGTCGACGATTAAGAAGAGCGCCTGAGGCTAATCTGCCGTCATGGAAGGAGCCGGGCATGCAGATTACTGAACGGCGTGTCGGGAATGCCGTCATTCTCGATCTGGTCGGGGAGCTGACCTACGCCAACCGCGCTACCTTCAAGGGGGCGGTCGATCGCGTGAAATCGAGCGGTTGCCGCCAGGTGATTCTCAACATGCACGGGGTTCGATTTTTGGATAGTTCCGCGCTCGGGACCCTGGCGCTCGTGGCGCAAAGCCTGAGCGGCACGCCGGGACGGATCGCGCTGTTGAACCCCCAAAGTTACGTGAAAGAGATCATTACGTTGGCCAATCTCCATCAGATGTTGCCCGTTTATCACTCGGAACAGGACGCGATTGCGGCAACGAATCTGCCCGCGGCCGGTTGAACAGTCCCAGGAGCAGTTTACGTGGGTGAGCCCGCACCGCAGATGACACCATCGGTCGAGGTCGTGACGGTTCCCAAACCGGCACCGGTGATTTTGCTCGTCGACGACGACGAAATCACCAGAATCGGCATGGCCGGTCGATTGAAACGCTTGGGGTATCGTGTGATCGAAGCCGTCGATGGTAGCGCCGGCTTAACCGCGATCCGCGCGCACCGTCCGGACTTGGTGATCCTTGATTGGATGATGCCGGGCATGGACGGTCCCAGTGTCTGTGAAGCGATCCGTGCGGACCCGGAGTTACGATCGAGTCAGGTCGTCCTCATGACCGCGCACGATCGGCCCGAACAGATTGCTGAAGGCCTCTCGCGCGGCGCCGACGATTTTCTCAGTAAAGCCGCCAGCAAGCAGGAAGTCTTGGCGCGGGTGCAGGCCAGCATACGGTCCAGCGCCCTGGTTCGTGAGATCGAGCGCACCCGCGACGATCTAGACCGTTCGCACAAATTGCTCTCCGCCAAGCAGCATGAGTTGGAGAGCGAACTCCAATCAGCTGCCGCCTTCGTCCGAGCGCAACTCCCGTTGCCGGGGATTCCGGCGCCGGGCATCGCCATGCACTGGGCCTATCAACCGTCCCTCGCCTTGGGCGGAGATCTCTTCCAGGTCTGTGCCTGGGGGACGGACGCGCTCGGGCTTTACATTCTCGATGCATCCGGCCACGGGGTCGCCGCAGCGCTGCGCGCGGTGGGACTCATGAGTTTTCTCCGTGAAGACAATCTCGTGAAAGCCGTGGGCAGCTTCGATCCCGGAGCGATCATCAACGAAGCCAACCGCCGTTTTCCGTTAAGCCAGGACGGGGAGTACTTTACTCTGTGGGTGGGCCGCCTCGATCTCACGTCATATGAATTGTCGTATGCCACGGCGGGCCATAGCGGCGCATTTCTGCATGCCACCAACGGTGACTCCCGATGGCTGGCCTCCGCGAGCCTGCCGTTGGGATTCGATCCAGCCTCGACCTTCGAAAGCGCCCGCACACAGTTACAACCGCACGACCGCCTCTACCTGTTAAGCGACGGAATCTACGAGGCGCCGTCGACGACCGGTGAACTCTGGGGCAAGCCCCGCCTGCAAGCCACACTCGAAGAGCATCGCTCCTCCGGCCTGGTTCACAGCATCACGGAAACCATGGCCATCGCCCATCAATGGCTAGGCGGAGACATCTTTCCCGACGATGTCGCGCTACTCGGGCTGGAAATCCAAGACCGGTCGACCGCGCACAAGGGGAGGGCCTAGTGGAATATCAAACGATCATGGACCTGACCGCCGCGCTCGATCGGTTGGACGGGGACCAGGAGCTCTTTCTGACGCTGGCCGGTCTGTTCGTGGAACGGACCCCGCCGGCGCTCGCCGCCATTCAGGCGGCGACGACCGCAGGCGATCTCCCGACTCTGATCAAGGAAGCCCACAAGTTGAAGGGGTCGGCCATGGAGTTCTGTGCCAAACCGACGGTGGCCTCCGCAGCCCACCTCGAAGAAGCCGCGCGCAAGGCCGCCGTACAGGAACTTGCCGCACTGGTCGAACAGGTGCAGGCAGAAGCGGGACGCCTCACGGCGGCGCTGGCGACAATCATCGAAAAAGGATTTCCGACATGAGCGTGCCGGAGTCCTTCCGCACCCTCTTGGCCGTCGTCCCCGATTCCGAGGTCTTGGCCCTCATCCTGGAACAGGCACAGGCTCGCGACATCTCTGTCGTCACCGCTCCGGACCCGAAGGCGGCGCTGGCCATGGTGGAGATGGCATTACCCGAGCTCGTCATCACCGACCTGTTCTTACCGGAACGCAGCGGGCTCTTGCTCGTTCAGCACATGCGAACACGATGTGCCACCACGGCAATTGTCGCTTCGGCCGACACCGCGGATGAGGGGACGGTCCTCGAGGCCATGCGTGCCGGCGCCACAGACTACGTTCCTCGACCGACCGGTGCCAAGGAAATCGGACTGGCGTTGGATCGAGCGATCCAACGGCAACCCCGCCCGGTGGAGGCGATACCGGGCATCGAGCAACTGGACTACCGTCTGACCATCGGCACCGATCCCCACCACGTCGAAGCCTGCGTGACCTGGTTGATCGAGCAAACAGCCAATAAGCTCCCGGAATCCCAGCGACTGCACCTCCGGGCCACGCTGATCGAACTCATCGTCAACGCCGTGGAACATGGCAGCCTGGAAATCCAGTATCACGAGAAACACCAGGCGCTCAGCACCGACCGATTCGATGCCTTGATCGAGGCGCGCCGGCGTGACCCGCGTTTCGCCGAACGTCGCGTGGTCGTTCGGGCCGGGCACGACCTCCGCCGCCGCCGACTCCACTACGCGATTGCGGATGAGGGGAACGGGTTCACCTGGGACCGCTTTCTCACGAAGAGCGACCAGCCCTGCGACAGCCGTGACGCCAATGGACGCGGGGTCTTTCTCGCCAAGGCGTTCTTCCCCGATTTGACCTATAACGAACGCGGCACGCAGGTGACCTTCTCCGTACCGCTGCCGTAAGCACCGCCGCTCGCTGACTTGACGCGTCTCCGCCCCGCAGTTTATCTTTCACCCCCTGAGACCCGCGATTCACCCCGATTCACCATGAGGCTCCGCATGATTCGTCCCGCTCACCTCGTGCTCTCCTGTGTCCTCCTGTCTGTCTTGACCGGTTGCGTCGGCGCGGAGTGGGTCCATCCGACGCGCCCGAAAGACCAGTACGCCCAGGACTACAACAAGTGTCAGGCCGACACCCTTCGCGATCCCAAGCTACAGCAGGGCATCCAACTGCTGATCATTCAAGCCACGGAACGGTGTCTACAGAAACAAGGGTGGAGGCTCGTCGAAAAAGAGTAACCGTTCCTCGCGTCGCTCTTGCCACCCGCCGACCACGTCCTCACACACTCTCCCTGCCCATGGCGATCCGTCTTGTCCGTCCTCACCGTCCTTTTTGTTGACGACTCGCCCGAGGTCCGCTATGTAATGAGGAGAGCCAGACCGCCATCGCAATACCATAACTGGAAGCCTACCCATGAAGCGTATTGACCTGATCGCCGGAGCACGACCGAATTTCATGAAAATCGCGCCGATCATCGACGCATTGCATGCCGCACAAAAGCGAGGCGGGGACGCCCTGCGCTACCGACTGATTCACACCGGCCAGCATTACGACAAGGCCATGTCGGGCAGTTTCTTCGAGGAACTGGGCATTCCCGATCCCGACATTAACCTGGAGGTGGGGTCGGGGACCCAGGCCGAGCAGACCGCTGGCATCATGGTGGGCTATGAAAAGGTGCTGGCGAAAGACACGAGCGATCTCTGCCTGGTGGTGGGGGATGTGACCTCGACCATGGCCTGTTCGATCGTGGCTCGAAAAATGGGCATACCGGTCGCCCATGTCGAAGGCGGCATCCGCTCACACGACTGGACCATGCCGGAAGAGATCAATCGCGTGGTGACCGACTCGATCACCAATTGGTTTTTCACCACCAGCGATACGGCCAACGACAACTTGCGCCGGGCCGGTGTCCCCGAGGACCGTATCTTTTTCGTGGGCAACACCATGATCGACACCTTGCTCAAGCACGAGGGACGGTTGCGGCCCCCGGCCTGCTGGACAACCCTCGCGCTGAAACCGCAGCAGTACTGCGTGGTGACGCTGCATCGCCCGGCGAACGTGGACGGTGAGCACAAGTTGCTCGCCCTATTACAGGCCATTGCGGACGGCACGCAGGGCCTGCCGGTCGTCTTTCCCGTGCACCCGCGTACCGCCAAAAATCTTCGTGAAGCGGGCCAGGCACTCCCGTCGATGCACTACGTCGATCCGTTGGGCTATCTCGAGTTTAACTACCTCGTGAAACATGCCCGTGGCGTCATTACCGATTCGGGCGGAATCACGGAAGAAACGACCGTGCTGGGCGTGCCCTGCTTGACCTTGCGCGACAACACCGAGCGGCCCGAGACCGTGACGATCGGCACCAACGAACTCATCGGCACCGACCCCGGCAAACTTCCGCCGGCCCTGACACGTTTGATGGCCGGGCAGTGGAAGAAAGGGGCGATTCCACCGAAATGGGACGGGAAAGCAGCAGAGCGGATCGTCGCCCAACTAGAGCGGCTGCTTCTCCCATTATGAGTATATTCCAATGCTCACCGGCAGACGAGAAGCGTGAAAAGAGAGTAGGTGCATGATTCGCACGAGCAGTGCCTATTATCCGCATGTGGAGTGCGAGGGAAGTTGAAGGGCTGATCCGACGCATGGCGAAGCCGTATCCCGCTGTGCTCATCACCAGTGCAAGACAGACCGGCAAGACATCGCTGCTGCGGTATCTCAACGTCCGCCTCGATCAGGATCGCTCGCCAGGCCGCTTTCTCTTGACCGGCTCGCAAATATTCCCGTCGATGCATGGCCTGCCCGAGAGCGGTGATCAGAGTTCACGCCACTGGCCTAACCCGGTTTATTCATGACGGTTTGTCGCACAATTGCTGAGTCAGTGTTGGCATCCCCGGCCCGACGACGAGCAGGCCGTTGAAAAATCTTTCGAGTACCCGTGAATGCTGGTATCACGAATAGGCACGGACCGTCTCATAACCCCGTGCAGGATGGTAAAAGGCCGTCCGGCAAGGCCGCAGCGAGGTCCGCGACTCGACGAAGAAGGAACGTCACGTCTGCGGACGGGCGCAAGTCGATGACCGCCTCGTGTCCCATAGGCGAATCGCACCCTGTGCGATACGGTGAGCCTCTGAGATTCACGACGCGCGGGACGTGTGTGAACGCCGCCGAGCCGGTGAGACGGCCGTGGCGTGCAAGAATGCCGCTGGTAGACTTTTTCAGCATCCTGCCAGGTTGAGCCGTGCGGTCGGATGCTGGCGAGTGGGTAAGTAGCCCTGTCTTGGTGCGGAGTCGGGAGGGCCTCGAAAAGTACAAGGGCAGTACGTTTCCCTTCTCGCGCCGGCAGGCGTACACAATCCCGGCAACTCCTTGACGTACATACATGGTGTATGTACACTCTGCTCGTGAGTTTTGAATGGGACGAAGCCAAACGAACCACGAACCTTGCCAAACATGGCATCGACTTTCTGGACGTCCCGGAGATCTTCACCGGCCCCATGGTGGTAGGCCCGGACGTTCGAAACGACTACGGCGAATCCAGAAAAATCGGCTTCGGGTTCATTCGTGGCCGGCTCATGGCGGTGGTATTTACGGAGCGCGCGAGGGTCATTCGCATCATCTCCGCACGAAAGGCAAATACCCGTGAAGAAGCACGCTACAAAAAAGCGTTCGAGGACAAACTGGGCAGCAATTGACGCGCTCCAGGACAAGGAGATTGATACCTCCGACATCCCGGAACAGGGAAACATCTTCTTCAAACGCGCCGTGCTCAGGCTCCCCGAACCGAAGACTGCAGTTACCATCCGCTTGGATCGTGAGGTCTTGGATTGGTTCAAAGCAAAAGGGCCCGGGTATCAAACGCGAATCAACGCGCTCCTGCGAGCCTACATGCACGCGCATCGATCGTGACAGGTGTGCACTGCCTGCAAACCTTTGCGAGACATTTCGCGATTGATGGCCGGGCAGTGGAAAAAGGGCGCCATTCCTTCCACGTGGGACGGGAACGCGGCAGAGCGGATCGTCGCCCAACTAGAGCGGCTGCTTCTCCCATTATGAGTATATTCCAATGCTCACCGGCAGACGAGAAGCGTGAAAAGAGAGCAGTTGCATGATTTGCACCATCAGTGCAAATTATCCGCATGTGGATTGCGAGGGAAGTTGAAGGGCGTATTCGGCGCATGGCGAAGCCGTATCCCGCTGTGCTCATCACCGGCGCGAGACAGACCGGCAAGACCTCTCTGCTGCGGCCTCTCTATCCCCGTACCTCCTATCTGACTCTCGATCTCCCGGCGAATGCGGAAGCCGCGCGCACCGCACCA
>JAHBTD010000038.1 GCA_019638775.1 Fimbriimonadaceae bacterium
ACTCCTTGCCGGTGCCGGTTTCGCCGACGATCAGGACCGTGGCGTCCGTCGGCGCGACCTGCGCGATGTCGTCCAGCACCCGGCGCAGGGCCGGGCTTTCCCCGATCAGTGTACCCGGGTGACGCGACTGGAGCTCTTCGCGCAGGAGTTCGGTCTCTACGGTCAACGAGCGGATCTTGTGTTCAGCCTCGATGCGGTCGCGCACGTTGCGGAGGATCACGGTTGTGGCGGTGCGGCGGTGCAACTCGAACCGGGAGAGCGTAGCCTCAGCGGGGAAGGAGCCGCCTTCGGGACAACGGGCCGTGAGGCCGCCGGGAATCCAGAGAGACCGCTCTCCTTCGGGGCGGGTGTCCAGTTCGGCGAGCAGGTTGCTCACGCGCCGGGCGTCTTCGTCGGTCATGAACCGCCGGAAGTCCTGGCCGACCATCCGGGACCCGCTGCAACGAAACACCCGTTCGGTGGCCGGATTGACGCGGGTGATCCGCAGTTGGTCGTCCAGCTCGATGATGGCGTCCATCGCGCTTCCAAGGAGCCGCCCCACGGTTTCCTCCCGATCCCGGACCTCGGCCTCGGCCCGCAGGCGTCGCAGCTCGGCGGCCGCCCGCGCGGCGAAGATCTGGAAGATGGCATGGATGCGCGGTTCTTCGGGAATGGGGCGTCGGTCGATGACGGCCAGGTGTCCCAAGATGGCGCCGTTGTGATCCTTGAGCGGCACCCCCATGTAGCTGACGGCCCCGGCCTGTCGCAACTCCTCTTCCTGCGGATAGATCTCCAGAATGCGGTCCGGGAAATGGACGAGGGTGGCGCTGTCGATCACCCGTTCGCACGGCGTCCCTGCGATGTCGACCTCGTAATCCTTCACCCACTGGCCATCCATCCAAAAGGCGAGGGCGCGCAGGCGGCGGGATTCCGGAAAATATTCCGTCACCCAGGCTCCGTGGGTCCCCAAGACGTCGGCGAGGTTGCGGACCAGAGCGGCAAAAAAGTCGTGGCCGGTCTCCGTCGCCGTGCCCTGCACAATGGCGCGCAAGACGGCGTCCGCTTCCAAGGCATGGAGCGGGTGGGTGGCTTCTGGACGCTCGGTCGACATGGCGTGGTGCCGTGAGTATGCGACCACGGCGCCGGCGTTTCAAGGGTAGCGGCGGCTTCGTCGGCCTCTTGTTGCCCGGCTGGTTTTGCGATACCATCCCGCGTAGATATGATGTGTCTCTCCCATGCCGTGACCGGCTGCCTCCGTGACGTGAGGGCCTGTCGGCCGCGTGTACGCCACACCTCATCTTCATCGTCGTGACAAACTGATCGTCTTCGTGGAAGCCCCCGGCTGCGGACCACTGCGGATGGGAATTGTATGATGTGCGTAGAGACCGGAGAGATGGGCGGGACGGCGCAGAATCGGCGCCACTCGTGGTTCGAGGCAAGGCACCGGACACGCCTGGTGGTGCTATGGCGGTGACCCTCGCCCCTTGGAAAGCCGTGCTTCGTGATTGGCAGGCTCGCGCGGTGGCCGATGTGTTGGCACGGCCGCGCGAGGACTATCTCGTGACGGCCACGCCGGCGGCAGGCAAAACGCGCTTTGCGTTGCGCATTGCCCATCACTATCTGGCTGCTCGCAGCGCCGGACGGGTGCTGGTGGTCTGTCCGACGAACCATCTGCGGACACAGTGGGCCTCCGCCGCCGGTCAGGTCGGCATTCAGCTCGATCCGGCCTTGTCGAACGAGCAGGCGCTGGAGGCACGGGATTATCACGGCGCAGTCGTAACCTATCAGCAAGTCTGTTTGGCGCCGGACGTGTTTCGCCGCGCCTGCCGGAGCCGCAAGACGCTGGTGATTCTCGACGAGTTACACCATGCCGGAGACGGCAAGGATTGGGGTAAGGCCCTGCGCGAATCGTTCGGGGAAGCCGTGTTTCGCCTCGCCCTGTCCGGCACGCCGTTTCGCTCCGACAACAATCCCATCCCCTACGTGCGGTACGAGCAGGGTGAGAGCCAGGCGGACTTTACCTACGGCTACTCCCATTCCATCCGTGACGGGGTGTGCCGGCCGATTCTCTTCCCGAGTTATGAAGGGGAACTGACCTGGCTCTCCGATGGGCGCGAGCATCGAGCCACGTTCGAGGACGGGTTGACCTTCGAGCGCCAACGCGAGCGGCTGAAGACGGCGTTGCTCCAGGAGAGCTGGCTGGGGCCGGTGTTGAGCGATGCCCATGCCGAACTACAGCGACTCCGTAAACAGGAGCAGGCGGACGCGGGGGGCTTGATCGTGACCATGAACCAAGACCATGCCCGGCAGGTGGCCGACCTCGTGCAGAAGATCACGGGTACACGTGCGCAGGTGGCCGTCTCGGACGATCCGTCCGCTTCTAAAACCATCGAGACCTTTGCCCATCACAAGCAGCAGCAGTGGCTGGTGGCGGTGAACATGGTCAGCGAAGGCGTCGATATTCCGCGCTTGCGGGTCGGGGTCTATGCCACCAACGTCTTAACGGAGATGTATTTTCGTCAGGTGGTCGGGCGGTTCGTGCGCATGCAGGAGAAGGTGCCGAAACCGCAGCGGGCCTGGCTCTACCTACCTAAGGATGCGACGCTGGTGCATTATGCCAAGCGCATCAAGGTCGAGCGGGATCATGTGCTCGAAGACATCATGCCGGCCGTCCAGCGAACCCTCTTCGGGACCGCCGCGACGTCGTTGAAGGAATATATCCCGTTGAACGGCGTGGCTCGTCTCGATGCCTTGATCGGCGCCGAGGAGGGTGAGTCGTCCGGCGAAGGCAAGGGGCAGCCGGAACCGGCGGTGGCGCTGCACGACCAGAAGAACAGCTTGCGGGACAGACATCGCGTGCTGGTCGGGGCCGTGGCGCGAAAGTGCGGAGTGGATCATCGACAGCTCAATGCGGAGCTGATCAAGCGGACCGGTGGGCGAGTCGATCAGGCCACGATTCCGCAGTTGGAGCGGCGTATCGCCCTCCTCGAAAAATGGCGCGACTCCGGCTTCGATAGGAAGCGGTGAGCGCGACTGGAGCATCATGAAACGAAGCCGTCACGCGGGCGAGCGAGATTCTCGCCGGTGAATGGGGCAAGAAAGGGAGCCATGGTTGATACCAGAGTGAAGCAGCCGGCGAGAAAGCCTGCCAAGAAGAGCCGCACGCAGGTCGTGACCCCATCGGTGACGAAACAGACGGCACCTGCGCGGCGTAACCGGTCCGCTCGCCCGAAGCGGCCGACCGTGGCAGTGGTGGTGCTCTCCGGCTCGACCCCGCTCCGCCGGAACAAAGCAGCGGAATTGGTGGCGGAGGAACTGAAGCTCGACCTGTCGAAAGTGAATCTGTCGTCCCTGGTGAGTCGGCGGGTCGGGGAAACCGAAAAGAATATCAACCGGGTATTCGACGACGCGGAGCGCAGCGGTTCGATCCTGTTTTTCGACGGGGCCGATGCGTTGTTCGGCACGCGACGCGGGGGTGGAAGTCCGTATGCGGATGCCGGTGCCGCACACCTGCTGCAACGCATCGAAGACCATAACGGGCTGGTTATTCTGACGACCAACGGGAAAAGCCGGATCGATCAGGCCCTGTCGCGACAGGCGCGGGTGTCGGTGATGGTGGGGATCAAGAAGAAAAAAAAGAAACCGTCGGTCTGACGAGTCGTGCTTCCCGGGGCCGGTTCGAGCATGTGGGATTCGTCTCTCGTGTCGAAGCCGGATGCCGTCTCTTCACGAGAAACGTGTCACGATGCACGAATCGGCGAGCGATGCGAGCACGCGGCTGACAGAATGTTTCAGCATCCTGTGAGGCTTACTCCGTTTCTTCGCTCGCCTCCAGGCACTTGGTGCATTGCTCCAAGTCGGGCACGCCATGAGCACTGCAGAATGGTCGGTGGCACAAGGCGCAGATCATGAAGGTCATCTTGATTCGATCGTCGGCTTCGCAGCAGTAACAGTTTTTTGCGGTTCTTGCCTTCGGCATGGGTCTTCTCCTCGAAACCGGTATCGGCCTCAGTGTGTATCGTGATTGTCAGGCGGACCGATCGCCGATCGCGTCGGTGTGCGACGCTCGGTCATCCGTGCCGGTCCTGCTGCACGGAGGGCGTGGAAACGTCAGTCCCTGTGAGAGCGGGCAAGGCACCTAGGCCGAGTTAGCCTGAGGCGCTAAGGGCAGCAAGAGGTGTGATCGTGCTCGCATCAGCTTTCCGGAGGTCGCCGGGGGGTCCGGAGATGCTAGATCCTTATAACACATTTGACGATGGTCGTGGCGGCTGCAGTGTCGTGCGGCCAACGTCATGGGTTGCGCGGTGGAAGCTCAGCGGGAAAGCCTTTCTGTAACGCGCGGTGAATTGCGTCGGCGGCCACCAGGTTTCCTTCATCTGTCCAATGTGTGTCGTCCGGCAGGTAGGTGGGAATGCCGGAGCGTGCTGCGGTTTTCAGGGCCGGGGTGAGGTCGACATACTCGATACGTGGATCTGCGTCCGCCAACAGTCGCTGGAGTCGACCGGGTACGTCGCTGACATGCCATTGACGGATCGCGGCTGTCGACAAGGCTAGGTTTGGGAGATCGTGGTAGACGCGGAATTTTTCCGGCACAAACGCCACCAGGAAACGGATATTCCGGTCGCGGCAGAGTTGCGCTGCCCGGATGATCGGAGCAACGGCTTTGCGAAGAGTCGGCTCTGAGACCCGCTCCACTTCGGCGGAGGCAAAAAAGACGGTCGTCGTCCGGTGCATGCTGTCGAGAAACTCGGCGCGGAGCTCCTTCAGGGACTCATCCGGCGTGCATGGCTGCTCCGACCGGAACAGAAGAGCCGAGACATTTCTGCTCAATGACCGAAACCAGAAATCCTGCCACCAGCCGTTGCCTGATCGGAGTACTTTCTCCTCGTAGCGCTCCGCATCCAAGAAGTCATTGCCTTCAAAAAATGCCCAGACCACCGTTTGGGGTGCGAGGGGGAAGCCGAACCGTTGCAGGACGACCAATTCCTGTTGAGGCCCATACCCTGAGTGTCCCAGATTGGCGACGGACTTCTCTTGCAATTCACTCAGCCGGGTCGTGATCACACGTTCGTCCGGCGTGAAGTAGCCCTCCATGTATGAATCTCCGATCACGACGATCTCGGCCGAGTCGAGGTCGCGGGCATTACGAAATCCGTTTCGATCATAACGGACAGCGACCGTTCGGGCAGGATCCGGAGGGATGCAGAGCGCTCGACCGATGTTGCCTTGGTACGGCGCTTCATAGCGATAGTGCGGATCGTGTCGCCACAACAGTTCCTTGTCGAACCGTCGTCCCGCCACGCTCAGCGCCGTTCCGGATTCGTACGAACCGAAGAGGACACGGTAATCGACGAGACCGAGCAGGACGGCTCCTTCTGCGAGCACCCAGCAGAACACGAGCGAGCCCGTCGTAAGAAGGAAGCGCGTTCCGGTTTCCGAGAGCGGCATCCGGTTGAACATGCCGTACAACGCCCAGCCCAGCAGATAGGCCGAGATGACGTTGTCCAGGAGGTGGCGGATCGTCGTCACCCCCGTGAGTACGAGGATGGCAGAGCCGGCAAGGAAGACGGCCAGCGTCGCGAAGGCGATGATTCCCCTGTGATCGTCGCGTCTCATAACCGTGCGCTCAAGAGCCGGTTGTCCGATGGTGCATCGATCCGTGAACGGGCATCCATGTCAGGTGTAAACGAGACCGGCAGGAGTGTCCAGTCATACTGGACACTCCTGCCGGTGTCAAGAGACGGACCGGCGTACACGATGAGGGGCGTGGCGCTGCCACGTCGTGCAAGGGAGTGGTGTTCGGCCGTCAATCTTACTGGCCGGCGACTTCTTCTCGCAGTAGGAATTTGATGGAAGGATTCGATTTGACGCAATAGGCCAGCAGGTGTTCGGTGGTAAACAACATGACGCCGCGTCCCTGCTGATCCACGAGGCGGACGGTATCCGATGGCCAATAGACCGCAGCAATGGCGGTGGGGTCCCCGACGATCCAGCGGGCCATGGTGTGGGGCATGCGCTCGACGGAGGTTTTCACGCCGTATTCGTGCTCCAGGCGCGACATGACGACGTCGAACTGCAGTTCACCCACCGCAGCCAGCACCGGCTCGCGGCGCACGTGGTCCGGTGAGTAGAAAATCTGCATGACCCCTTCCTCTTCCAGCTGCTTCAGGCCTTTTTGAAACTGTTTGTGCTTGGAAATGTCCTGTGTCCGCAAGAGACCGAAACATTCGGGAGGAAAATGCGGAATGGGATCGAAGCTGAGCTTGGAGTCGGAGGTCAACGTATCGCCGATGGTGAACAGGCCCGGATTCACCAGCCCCACCACATCGCCGGGGTAGGCCTCGTCGATCGTTTCGCGGTCGCGGCCGAAGAGCCGATGCGGACGCGTCATCCGGATCTTCCGGCCCAATCTGGCGTGATAGACCATCATGTCTTTTTCGAAGCGGCCGGAGCAGATGCGAAGGAAGGCCATGCGGTCGCGATGTTGCGGGTCCATGTTCGCCTGAATCTTGAACACGAAGCCGGAGAAGGTCTCATCCGTCGGCTGCACCAGGCCTTGGGCGCTGTGCCGGGGGCCCGGAGGTGGCGCAAGGGAGGTGAAGGCATCGAGGAAGGGGCCGACGCCGAAATTGGTCAGGGCGCTGCCGAAGAACACCGGCGTGAGTTCACCGGCGAGAAATCGGTCGCGATCGAAGGAGGTGCCTGCGCCCGTCAGTAGGCCGATTTCTTCCTGCAGCGGACCGTAGGCCTCGCCGAGGGTATCCGCCAGTTTCGGGTTGGGGAAGGTCTCCACGGTCATCGGGGCGCGCCGTTGGTTGTGCGAGGTGCGCTGGAAAAACAACACTTGGCGCTGTTGGAAATCGTAGACGCCTTGAAAGCCGGATCCTTCGCCGATCGGCCAATTGAACGGGACGGCCGTCATGCCCAGCGTGCGTTCGATCTCATCGAGCAGGTCGAAGGGGTGACGTCCGGGCTGGTCCATTTTGTTGATGAAGGTCAGGATCGGAATGCCGCGTTTGCGACAAACGGCGAAGAGTTTCTTCGTCTGCGGTTCGATACCCTTGGCCCCGTCCAGGACCATGACGGCGCTATCCACCGCCATAAGGGTTCGATAGGTGTCTTCGCTGAAGTCCTGGTGTCCCGGCGTGTCGAGCAAGTTGATTCGTGCGCCGTGATAGTCGAACTGCAGCATCGTGGACGTAATCGAAATGCCGCGCGCCTGTTCGAGTTCCATCCAGTCCGATTTGGCTTGGCGCTGGGTGGAGCGGGCCTGCACGGCACCGGCCAGGTGGACCGCCCCGGCATACAGCAGCAGCTTTTCGGTCAGCGTGGTCTTTCCGGCGTCCGGATGGGAAATAATGGCGAATGTGCGCCGTCGCAAGACCTCGCGCCGTAATTCGTCTGCTGCGGAATGCTCAACCGGCAGGGACATAGCGATTCTCTTGGGTGATGTAGGTGCCAACGGAACAAGGGACGGAGCGTCTCTTGGCGTCGCTGGATGGTAACCCTTTCTTTTAGCAGTCGCAAAGGGGCGGGGGCAAGGAGGGGGGGATGGGGGCTGGATGATCTCCTATGCTCGCGCAACGCGCGGCCTGAGAAGGCCCTCGTTGGACGGCGCGCAGTAGGAGATCACCCAGCCCCCATCCGTAGGAAGAATAGGAAATGGAGCAGCTGGGGGGCGCGCACGATCGGCATGTGCCCGTCCGATGCGCGCAGTCAGAGCCGGGGCGGTTATTTGCCCAGCGGATTGGTCAATGCTCCCTTGGCGCCCTCCTTGATGTCCTTGACGTCTCCCTTGACCTGTCCGACGCCCTGCTTGGTTTTGTCGAGATCTAATTTCTTCGCGTCTTCTTTTGTTTGCGTCGCATCGGTTTTGAGTTTGCCTGTGGCTTCCGTCAAAGACTTGCCGGTGCCCTTCATCGCCTCTTTGCCTTCAATGATGAGGCCATCGGCATGGGCCAATGGAAGATGGGACGAAACCGAGCCAGCTCCGAGACCGGCGGTGACTGCGAGAGCGACAATCAATGCCTTCTGCATGATGAGCCTCCTTGGTGAGTGGGTGTGAGGTACAGCGTGGGGATTCGTGGTGTGTGCAGATGGCTAGCCTGCTCAGGCCGGTGCCATGCACTTACACGAGCACTATAGCAGGATGCCGACATTATTGTTTCGCGATCGTGCGTCTACTGCGCAAGCGCGTAGAGGCGGTTTGTTCAGATACAGTGGCCGGATGCCTACTTGGCGTATAATCCCTTGCCGTATACT
This sequence comes from Fimbriimonadaceae bacterium, assembly GCA_019638775.1. Classification (NCBI taxonomy): domain Bacteria; kingdom Bacillati; phylum Armatimonadota; class Fimbriimonadia; order Fimbriimonadales; family Fimbriimonadaceae; species Fimbriimonadaceae bacterium. The sequence goes on from JAHBTD010000038.1 coordinate 8,242, forward strand.
GTTCTGGGCGGTAAATTCCACAGCCTGATGGTATTACCATGGGGGCCGTATGAATGTTGATGACATCATTAGTTATGGGGACCTGGTCGGGGCTGAGAAATTGATGCTCCAGAAGGGAATGAACTTTGGCGTCGGAAAGGACTATTCCATTCTCCTCATGTCTCAGCGAGTGAATGCTCCCTATCGAGATATCGTTGATGAGGTGACGGGTATTCTCGTGTATGAAGGTCATGATCAGCCGCGCTCAAGAGATTGTCCGAATCCCAAGGAGGTTGATCAACCGATCACAACGCCGAAGGGGACTTGGACGGAGAATGGTCGATTTTTTAAGGCGGCCATGGATTTTCAGCGCGGTCTGAGAAAAAAAGCTGAGTTGGTGAAAGTCTACGAAAAAATTGCTGTCGGAGTATGGTGCTACAAGGGATTTTTTGAGTTGTTCGACGCACACTTTACGTTGCGGGGAGAAAAGAGAAAAGTCTTCCAGTTTTTCCTCAAGCCCGTCGAAAAGAAGCCGTTTGGCCGCGTTACGGAGCTGCCACACAGACGGCTGATTCCGACCCATGTGAAGGTCGAAGTCTGGAAACGAGATCAGGGCAAGTGTGTCCAGTGTGGCTTTCAGAAGAATCTTCATTACGATCACGACATCCCCTATTCAAAGGGCGGAAGCAGTCTTTCTGCGCAGAACGTTCGAATCCTGTGCGCCAAATGCAACTTGGAAAAATCTGACAAGATCATGAGCATGTTGCCGTGGCTCTGTGCATTGACACACTCTATTGTCGAGATTGGGCCGCATCCATAGAATGGTAGTCCATTCGCCCTTCCATCATGGTGCATGCTATACACCATCACAGCATGACGATTGCTCATCCCCGCGATCCATTGCACGGCATTACGCTGGAGACCATCGTGACTACCTTGGTCGAA